>CALIZI010000019.1 GCA_938028705.1 uncultured Saprospiraceae bacterium
AAAATTATGTAGATAGTTAAATATTAATTTTTTAAAAATTATAAATAATATTAATTTTTTACATTTTTCTTATTGCAATTTTTTAATATAAAAATAAAATTTTAACTTTTTTGAATTTCTATACTTTCTAATGTGGACTCAACAATGAATATTTTAGTGTCACAAAATTTTAAAAATAGCTTTTTTTTAAAAAAAATAATTTTAATCCTGATGTTTTTTATGCAAAACAATTATTTCATTGATAATCAACCACTTACAAACCCTTGACTTATATTAAAATATACTGCATTACACTTTTTTTTGAAAAAGTCAAGTTTTTTTTTCAGACGATGCAACTTTTTTTGCGTTTCAGACGTATATTATAGTAAAATAGGGAAATATTATGAGACAACTCAAGATTACGAACAAGATTACAGCAAGAGAAAGTCTAGCCTTAGATAAATATCTGAGTGACATAGGCAGAATTGATTTGCTGACCCCCGAAGAGGAGGCTGATTTAGCCCGTCGAATTCGGGAAGGCGATGAGCAGGCATTGGAAAAACTGACTAAATCCAACTTGCGCTTCGTGGTATCTGTTGCCAAACAATACCAAAATCAAGGACTTCCACTTAGTGACCTCATCAATGAAGGTAATGTCGGCTTGATGAAAGCTGCCAAACGATTTGATGAGACAAAAGGCTTTAAGTTCATTTCTTATGCAGTATGGTGGATTCGTCAATCCATCTTACAGTCCATTGTAGAATATTCGCGTATTGTACGCTTACCGCTCAATAAGGTAGGCTCTTACAATAAGGTGAATGAAGCCTACATGACTTTCGTACAAGCATATGAGCGCGAGCCAACCACAGAGGAACTCGCTGAAGCACTTGGCATTTCGCCCAAAGAAGTCCGCGATATGCTAAAAGGCAACAGCAAACATGTTTCTTTTGATGCACCTATCAAGAGTGATGACGGTGACTCAACCATGCTCGACCTGATGCCCGACAAAAGCGGCACACCGGATAGTGTATTGCTCAAGCAATCACTCAAGGAAGAGGTGGACGAAGGTTTACGCATTTTGACTCCTCGTGAAAACGAGGTACTTTCTGCCTATTATGGTTTGAATGGTAAACAGTCTATGACGCTCGAAGAAATCGGCGAAATGTATGAACTGACTCGTGAGCGCGTCCGTCAAATCAAAGAAAGGGCTATCAGAAGATTACGAAAATCGTACAACAGAAACGATCTTCGTTCTTATCTCGGCTAATGCCCGGAAAAAGATTTTTTTAACAAAAAGCCACTCCCTTACGGAGTGGCTTTTTTCATTTTATTATTATAAATTTTTACAATATCATTAAAAAATCACCGAATTTTGAGCATGACCACCTGATTTAACTAATCAACCAATAAACTAATTACCTAAAAACGTGACAGTGTTTAAATTGATTTTCAGGACTTATCCACATACTTACCAACACTAAGTCATTATTTTTGCGTAAATTTTATTCTTTTATTTTGGATATTTAAGTTCTATCACTATATTTGTGTGAGATTTATTTAAAAATGTTCCGTTTATCACAGTGTAAACAGAGACAAAACCGAATTAAAGTAAACGTAAATATCTCACATTGAGACGTTTATAAAACCTAAGATACTCAAGATGAAGAAGTTATTATTCCTCTCTACCCTTTTTGTATTAGGATTATTCACTATTACAAACCTGCAAGCTCAAACCTGCGATGTACAAGCAGGAGAACCCAATACCGATGTAGCAAGCCTTTGTGGTTTGGACTTAGCCAATTTGGATCTTTCCAATTTGTTCGGATCTGCGTCTGGTGGATATACTGATACAGGTGGTAATTTCGACCCTGCAACTACTGATTTTGTATCTATTGCAGTTGATGGCTCTGGAAATATTATTGCTATTTCTACCGGAGGTGTACTTGATTTAAGTGCTTTGGCTTCGGGTGAAACCGTTGATATTTATGCAGTAGCTTATTCAGCCGCTTCTCTTGAAGATGCTGCTGATGTTATTTGCAGCATTCCCGGCTTAAATCTGGTTTTTGACTGCTCACTCACTCCCGTAACAGATATAGCTGTATTTTTGGAATTTATAGAGCCTGCCTATCCTGCCCTGACGCTTCAAGATATGTTAGACATTTTGACGAACCAAGCTATTGATATTATGATAGGTGGTGCGATGGCACAAATCCCCATCCCACTTTGTGCAGATATAGGCGAGGGGTCAATTTCAGTCACTACCATTGATGTATTTGCAGGTGCGCTTAGTTTAGACCCACTTCCAAGTCCTGCTTGCGTGCCGAGTTCGGGCAGTTATGTTATATCCGCTACACCGGATGGTAATGCCTCTGTTCCTGCCAGCTTTGAGGTTATATATGTACTTACTGATGGCAACGGCGATATTGTAGCCACAAGTGCTTCACCTTCATTTGATTTAGTGGCTTTAGGATTTGCCGGAGGAAGTTACACTATACATACACTCGTTGCTGAAACTACTGATGCGGCTTCTCCTGATTATATTGACCTTTCAGGGCTTGCCATTCCAAGTCCAGTAGCTGATTTTATTGCTGCCGCTGACGCTTCCGGTGCATGTTATGCCTTAGACGTTGCAGGTGCTAATACAGGCGATTTGGAGACTTGTTGTGAGGCAGAAGTTGGCACTTTAGATCCTATCACTTACGATGTAACACAATTCGTTGTAACAGGTGGAACTGCTGGCACTCCAACCGTTTGTTTACCTCCAGATGCACAAAACGCTAGTATCTTATCTGTATATACTGCTCCTCCTACTGATTATGACCGTCTTTTCATTCTAGTATATGAAGATGCGTCAGGTAATGCAATTATAGTAGATACAAACCCTTCCGCAGCTTCTTTCGATTTAGCTACACTTGGGTTTGGAGTTGGAACTTATATAATATATGCTTTAGTAGGTGAAACTTCCGATACTTCTTCATCTGATTATATAGATTTATCAGTTATTGTACTTGGTACAACTACCATATCTGACCTTATTGCTTCAATAGGAGGTGTTTGCTACGCTCTTGAAGAAGGTCCATCAACTGGTCCGCTAGAAGAATGTATTCCATGTACTATTACAGTAACAGGTCCATGTGACGACCAAGGCACAGATGATTCAGAAGACGATACTTATGAGCTTGTCATTGATGTTATCGGTACAGGTGTTGCTTCTTATCAAGTAAGTGGTGATGTTACTACTAGTGCAGCCGCAGGTCAAACTTCAATACTCGGACCATTCGCAGCTACTATGATTATTGACATTACAGTAACGGCTCTTGACGCAGATGGTAATGAGGTTTGTTCAGACAGCATCAATAGTCTCGAAGTATGTGAGTGTGAAGATAAAATTGTACCTACAGTTTCTGAATGGGGCTTGATTATCTTAGCGTTGATGCTCCTTAATTTAGGCGTGTTATACATCCGTCAAACTGACCCGAAATTGGCTATCGTAAAAGGATAAAAATAATTTAAAAATTATATATAAAAGGAGTGCTGAAACTATCAGCACTCCTTTTTTGTTTTAAATGTTCAGACTTCCAACTATGAACCATGAACCGTCAACTATGAACTAATCATGAATTATCTCGCGCATTTATATCTTTCTTTCGGTAAAGAAGAACATTCGATAGGCAATCTGTCAGCTGATTTTATTAGAGGTAATAAAGGGATAAAAGATATGCCGGAGGGTGTGCAGGCAGGTATTAGGACACATCGGCAAATAGATACATTTACGGACACACACGAGGTCGTCAAGGAAAGTAAAAGGCGTTTATATCCTTTGTATTCCAAATACTCCTCTATCGTAGTGGATATATATTATGACCATTTATTAGCGAATAATTGGGAAAAATACTCGAATGAATCCTTAGAAGATTTTGCAGCAAGGCAATACAAAATACTACAGAAGCACAAAGATAAACTACCCTTGCAATTACAAAAACGACTACCCTCGATGATGGCGCACAATTGGTTGGTAGGATATAGAGATATATCGGGTATTGCCGTTACTTTCAAATATTTTGCACAACGCATCAAAAGCAATATCGACCTCACATACGCACATCAGCAACTAGAAGCCGATTACGATTTGTATAATGACGAATTTAACCGTTTTTTTCCCAAATTAATTGATTTTGTTCGCAATGAACAAAAGTGATTGAACCACAAAGGACACCAAATACACTAAAGTCGAACTAACCAAAAGAGAACTAAGTTGGTAGGGATTTTCATCACTTAGTTTCCTCTTCGTATGTTCGACCTTCGTGGTTCAATTATCTTAGCCTTCAAAATGGAAAGAAAGCGTAAACGTCCTTGAAAACAACTTATCCAATACTGACGAATAAATCAGGTTATCATCAAAAATCAGAATATTGCTCAAGCCTTGTGAGACCTTAAATTCAGGTGAAAAAATAAAATAAGGAAAGAATATCTGCACACCCGCCCCCACCTCTACGGCAAAGTCCGAAGGCGCGACTTTCAACAGCGAATCCTTTTGCCGCGTCCGCGAATTACTCGCCACATCAAAAGAATACTTCACCCCCGCAATCACAAAAGCCCGCAGGTCTTTATACGGTTCCGATTTGTAACGCACCAAAAAAGGCACCTCTATAAACACCGCCTCTATTTGCTCTCGCTGTACAACATCGCTACCCTCAAAATCATATTCCAATTTACGGTCGGCAAAAGAAAGTGTAGGCAACAAACGAAAATCGAAATATTTACCGACTTTCAAATTACCGACAATGCCAAGATTGAAGCCCGGACCGCGTGGTGAAAGAATCGTCTTTACGCTATCATTCCGAACAAAACGCTCGCTCGGCGATACCCGATAATCCGAAGAATTGTAGGAAAGTGTAATACCAAAATAATAAGGTTTATTGGCAAAATCAAGATAATTATACGTGCCTTTGATTTGAGCATCGGCATTCATCGCCAACATAAGCCCTAATACAGGCAATATCATTTTTTTCCATGATAAATGGAGCATATTCCAAGACTGAGTGGTGTGCATTGATTCGATTTAAACCCCGTTTTTTCTAAAACATCAATAAAGTGCTGACCGTCGGGAAAAGCCTGCACCGATTCGTACAAATACTTATACGCTTTAGGGTCTTTAGAAGTTACGCGCCCTATCGTTGGCAAAATGTATTTAAAATAAACATTAAACAACTGCCTGAACGGAAACATTCGCGGTCGTGAAAACTCCAAGACCACCAACTCCCCCTCCGGTTTCAGAACGCGCCGCATCTCCCTTAACCCCTGCTCTAAATTTTCAAAATTTCTTACTCCATAAGCAACGGTAATCGCATCAAAAGTATTGTCCTCAAAGGGTAAATTTTCTGAATCTCCCTGTTGCAAACGAATACATTTATCCCAACCGCCCTTCTCAATCTTCTTCTGCCCTACCGACAACATCTCCGCCGAAATATCCAAGCCCACAATCTCCTCCGGTTGCAGCCGCTTCGCCATTTCTATTGCCACATCCGCCGTACCCGTTGCCACATCCAGTATCACCTTAGGCTGTGCCGCTTCCAACTTTTGAATCGCCTTCCTGCGCCAGCTACGGTCAATTCCCAAGGACAATAAACGATTCAAAAAATCGTAATACGGCGCAATATTATCAAACATACCCGTCACCTGCTGCTTCTTTTCAGTGGCATCATCGTAAGGATTTACTTTATCGTGCGAATAAGACATAATTTAATTTTTAAATTAATAAATAACTAATTTTCAATAATTTAATTCAAAAAAATGACGAATAACGAGGTCTTTTTTTATTTTTAAAAATGCTTTTGCCCTGCGTTTCCGCAAGATACCCTTTTCAGTATTTCATCCTATTTGATACGAGGTCAGTACCTTATAGTTTTCGCGTATCCATATTCGTTTTCCACCCCATCGCTAAATATGTGGATACGCAGAATATCTCTCTTGGCATACCAAGCCATTAGCATTATAAAATATTCAACAATACAATACTTTTTAAACAAAATAGTTGTCTCAATGTCTCATTATTTTAAAGTACAGAAAAAATCCCTAAATTGCACATATAAAACACCTAAAGATGCAGGACAAATTTTTAATCCATAATTTTTTGCGGTACTTTGTACAGGCGATTTTAATCGACCTGTGCGATTAAAATGAGTTGAGACTTGCAAATCAATTTTTTGCGATAAAGGTACGTTAGTACCGACCCTGTTTGTAGTAAAATAATCCCCAAAACCTCCTAAGCTCCGTAGGAGCGGCACTGTTTGTACATTTAA
>CALIZI010000020.1 GCA_938028705.1 uncultured Saprospiraceae bacterium
GACACTTTTACATTTTGAATTTGTTATTTTACATTTTACATTAAAAAAAAATACATCCTATCGACACTTTTATATTTTGAATTTATTATTTTACATTTTACATTAAAAAAAATACATCCTATCGACACTTTTACATTTTGAATTTGTTATTTTACAATTTACATTAAAAAAAAATACGTCCTATCGACACTTTTATATTTTGAATTTATTATTTTACATTTTACATTAAAAAAAAATACATCCTATCGACACTTTTACATTTTGAATTTATTATTTTACATTTTACATTAAAAAAAATACATCCTATCGACCACTTTTACATTTTAATATCATGTCCATATCTGTCCAACATACTGTTACCAAACGTTTTTTAAGATACGTTCAAATTGACACCCAATCTGACCCGATGTCCAAGACCTTTCCTTCTACCGAAAAACAAAAGGATTTGGGGCGGGTATTGGTCGAAGAATTATTGGAAATGGGCATTGCGGATGCTCACCTCGACGAGCATGGTTATGTGTATGCGACCATACCTGCGAATACGGATAAAGACGTGCCTGTGTTGTGCTTTTGCTCGCATGTGGACACTTCGCCTGATAGTAGCGGAAAAGGTGTTAAACCCTTGATACACAAGAACTACGATGGTGGAGACATCACATTGCCGGATGACACTACGCAGGTGATTAGCCCCGATAATTACCCGCCATTAAAAGACCAAATCGGGAATGATATAGTGACGGCAAGTGGCACTACTTTGCTGGGTGCAGACAATAAAGCCGGAGTTGCAGCTATCATGGATGCCGCTCATTTTTTTATGAATAATAAAACGGTAAAACATGGTAAAATACGGATTTTGTTTACTCCCGACGAAGAAGTCGGGCGTGGTGTAGAAGAGGTGGATATGCAAAAGTTGGGTGCTGATTTTGGTTATACGATTGACGGTGCAGAACGCGGCTCTATTGAGGATGAAACTTTCTCTGCCGATGGCGCGACGATTAGGGTGAAAGGCGTGAGTCAACATCCGGGTTTTGCGAAAGGAAAGATGGAAAGCGCCATAAAAGCGATTGGTGAAATGGTGGCGCGACTGCCAAAAGACCGGCTATCGCCCGAATCGACGGAGGGCAAAGAGGGTTTTGTGCATCCGGTGCGTATGGAAGGCAAGGTGGAGGAAGCGAGTGTGACTTTTATTGTGCGTGATTTTACGGATGAAAAACTGGCAGACCACGAGAATGAACTTCGCGCTATCATGGATGATGTGATGAAGGGCTACCCCAACTCGACTGCCGAACTAAAAGTAACGGAACAATACCGAAACATGAAAAAGGTTTTGGATAAATACCCGCATGTGGTGGACTATGCAGTGCAGGCGATCCGACGTGCCGGGCTGACTCCAAAGAAAAGTAGTATTCGCGGCGGAACGGACGGCTCACGATTGTCGTTTATGGGTTTGCCTTGTCCGAATATTTTTGCAGGCGAACATGCTTTTCATTCCAAGCACGAATGGGTTTCGGTACAGGATATGCAAAAATCTGCCGAAACGATTATTCACTTGTGTATGATATGGGAAGAAAATGCTTGAACAAATGCCTAAATAAATGTAAAATGTAAAACACAAAATGTAGAATGTAAAAGTGTCGATAGGACATGAAGTAATTTATAAAAAACATTCACGTCATACCCTTTTACATTTTACATTTATTATTTTACATTTTGACTCAATTGTTCCTTAGAAAAATCGACATTTAGCCAACCACTTTCTAATCTTGCATTATATTTTTTATAAAAATTAATCGCAGGCATGTTCCAATCCAACACTTGCCATTTCATACGGTTTGCACCAATTTTTCGGGCTTCTTCAATGACTGCTTCAAATATTAATTCACCGATTCCTTGCCGCCGATACCGCTCCGTCACCACAAAATCTTCCAGAAACAACATGCGTCCTTTCCATGTAGAATATGCCGTATAATATAATGCCATACCCACAACTTGACCGTTGGTTTCGGCTACATGAGCGTCAAATATGCCCGCTTCAAAATCGGTTTCGTAATCTGCTAAGGTAGCTGTTACGGCTTCGGGTTCTTTTTCATATACCGCAAGCTCTGTGACGAGTGCGTGGATGGCTGCCAAGTCGTTTTTGTTGGCTTTTCTTATTGTTGTCATCATCAATTTATGGAAAGAAAGGTGTCGAGTTCTGTGATAAAGTTATCTAATTTGGTCAGTCGGTGGCGTAAATCGGCTAACAAAATCAAATTCCGTTTCACCTTCCACGAATATGACAACTTTTTTCATTTAGGGCATTTTAACGTATTCCTTGAATCCTTTTGCAAAAAATTCAGTGGCAAGAAAATCAAAGTTATTTAGTCCCGTCAAAGCAAAATCATCAAAATTTTGCTTGGAATTTTCGTAATTATAAAAGACCGATTTGTTGCCTTCGCGTCTGATAGCCTGCCAATATTTCAAGGGTACTTTATTCATTACGAAATGGTCATTGGTCGTCATAATCAACTGTACCTGAGTACCTTCTATTTTTTTGATGATTAAGTCTATGAGTTTTTTAGAACGTTCATAATCTAAGCCTTCGCCGATGTCATCTATTAAAATTAAACTGGGTTGGTCGGAGAGGAGGGAGTAGTTGAGTTGGATGATGAGGGAGAGGGCGCGGAACATGCCTTGAGACATTTCGTGTTGGTCGGTCTTGGTATTTAATTCCTTTTCGCGCACGTTGATTTTACTCATATTGAAAATCAGTACACGTTCAATACTTTCCAAATCATATCCAATTCCTCTCATATCATTCAAATTAATATGATGAAATTCCTCTCCATGATTTTCTATCCCTCGCGCAAAAACAGACGATACATTTATTCCATTTCTAAATGCAAATGTGCCTGTTTGATTGTCGTAATTATCACGACTCATTTTGTCGCCAAATTTGTAATGAGAAATCTTGTCACCCCATTCATATAATTTGTCGAAAAAAGGTTGTTGTTCGCTGTCTCCTTTGGTTACTGCAATTTCTTTATCTCGTATTTTGAATGATAAATGTTTGTTTTCTTTTTCGTAAAAAAGCACTTGTTCTTTTCGGTTTAATTTTTCTAAATCATTGACCGATAATTTTTCCTGTTTTACTTGTTTATCCTCTATTTCTAAAATATAATCAAATACATCATTAGCATTTTGTAATAATAATTCATAAGTACCTACTTCGGGTCTTATTATATTTGAGGCATCTGCTCTTCCTGAAATTAAATCTGAAATAAGTCTGATAATATCAAGCGTTCTGGTTTTACCCGTTGCATTTTGTCCTACAACTAAGTTGATTTGGCCAAGATTCAAAGGCATAGCACCACGACCTTCAATCGCCCAACCGGATAAATTCTCCTTATATTTTATCGACTTTAAAATCATAATTATTCCGAAAAATTCAATGGCACAACATCATTCATTTTCGCATATTCTTCGATTTGTTCCATTTCATTTTGAGTAACGAAGGTAAACACTTCGCGGGCTTTTTGCCACATCGAATGTTGTTTTTTTAGATTTTTAGAAGGCTCATTACCAATGAGAAATAATTTGTTTTTGGGCGAAGCCTCTCGCAACATATAATAATTTGACAAATCATAACTCACCCAATTCCAGGATTTATTCATATCTACACCTTTCGCAAAAACAAAATCGCCATTGACACCAGCCAAATCTACTTTGGTCGGAAAACGCAAATTGTCAATCATCGAAGGATAAAGGTATTGATTGGTGTTGGTATTATAATAAACGCTTAATTGTTTTTTTCTTTCTTTTATATAATCGGGGAAGAAGAATTTGTCTTGGATGGGCTTTTTTGTGGGTTCGGTGTCGTCAATGTAGTCGCTGAATAATTTATTTAATAGGGTATCTGATAAGGCTTTGTCAATTTGAATGGTTTTAGAATAAGCTATCACACTGTTATTGTAGATATGCAGGTATTCAAGATATTCTTTGGAAAAAAGTTGTCCTTGCATTGTTAGTGGTACAGGTTCGGAAGCTGCTTTTTCTATAGCTTGAACGGTATAATTGACATGACGCAATAATGCCTTATGCAGTACTTTCCCCGCCAATCTTATTTTTGTCTTCGAGAATTTGACTTTTACCTGTTTACCGTCAGACAAAATAATTCCTATCGAAATTTTCTCACCAATTTCATGTCTGATAGTTGCGTATATAATCGTATAATAAGAAATCATTATTTTACATTTTCTTGATTGTCAGTTGATAAAAGCCGATAAAATCATTCCAACTTTTTTCCATCCATTCATTGCTAAATAGATTTTTTACAATAGCATCTTGATAAAGTGTTGCGTCAAGTTCCCATTCTGTGGGGATATTTTTTATGATTTCAGGCAAATTTTGCTTGCACCGTAAAGTGTTTTCTTCAAAGAATAATTGTAATTCAGACAGTACTTTGGCATCGCTTAATTCCTTTTTACTGAATAAAACCAAAGGTAAAAAACTACTCAATAATGAGTACTCATATTTTGCACTGTAATTATTCAAATGGAAAATATTACCATTGAAAAATATGGATTGATTATCAATCGGTACAAGGCGGTTATCATTTTCGCTGTCGTACATCAGATTAAAATTATCTTCAGTTCTATCGCTATGCCCCATCCAAATATCAAATAAACAAATTTTGAGAAAATCCTTTTTATGTTTTGAAAACTCCTTGTAAAATCGTTTTGGATAATCACGAAAAGATTTGTCTATTTCAATGTACAATTTACCATGTTTTGACCCAAAACAAACCTTATCAAAATACTTTTTCTTCAAACCCAAACGCTCATCCACATGCTCAGATTTTACCTTTACAAATTTAAAATCCGGTACAGCTAAAGCCCATGTTTTCAAAAAAGAAGCTGCCAGCAATTCATAAAACAAAAAATCCGTAAGAGTTCCGACAGAATATTTACACACATAGCTATTGCCATCTTCGCAGTCCACCCGAATAGGTTCGCTACCTATCGTTTGGTACTTTTCTAAAATGGTTTGTCGGCTATGGGTCAATTCTATTTTCACAATATTGGTTTTATGTATCAACACAATATTATAAATAAAAATTCATAAAACACAATATCGAATATGTTTTAAAAATGGTTCACTCAAACACTTCCCCCTTCTCTGCCATCTCCATGAGAAGCGTAGGCGGTTCAAATCGCTCTCCAAATTTCGCTGCAAGTACCTTCGCTTTTTCCACAAATTCTGCCACACCATAATCATTGATATACTGCAAAGTCCCACCTTTAAATGGTGCGAATCCCCAACCAAAAATACTACCAATATTGGCATCGGCTACGCTGTGCAAGACCTTTTCTTCCAAGCAACGTACCGTTTCGAGGGCTTGTACGAACATGAGGCGTTCCATCATTTCCGTAAAATCAAAATCAGGTTTGGAGACAGGAAAAAGCTCCGTTAAACCCTGCCAAAGATGCTTTTTCGCGTCTTCGGGATATTCGTAAAAACCTGCGCCTTTGGCTTTGCCGGGGCGATTAAGTTCAAGTACCATTTTTTCAAAAACGGCAATAGCGGGATGTGGTTCGTAAGCTTCGCCCATGTCTTTTTTCGCCTGTTCGTTGATGTCGAGTGAAAGCGAAAGTGCAACTTCATCCGAGACGGCAAGCGGTCCGGTAGGCATACCGGCTTTGAGTCCGGCATTTTCAATAGCTGCGACGGGGTAGCCTTCCTGCAACATCGCCGCACCTTCCATCACGTAGGTGCTGAATACACGCGAGGTATAAAAGCCTCGACTATCATTGACCACGATAGGAAATTTGCGAATCATTTTGACAAAATCAAAAGCCCTCGCCAGTGTCTCGTCAGAAGTTTTTTCACCGACGATGATTTCGACTAATTTCATTTTACTAACAGGCGAAAAAAAGTGCAGACCAATAAAATTTTCAGGTCGTATCGAGGCTTTTGCCAAGCCTGTAATCGGCAGCGTAGAAGTATTACTGGCGAAAATAGAATATTCGTCGATGTATTTTTCGGCTTCTTTGGTGACGTTGGATTTGAGGCTTTGATTCTCAAAAACTGCTTCGATAATCAGGTCGCAACCTTCAAAATCGGAGGCGATTTCGGTGGGATGTATGCCGTCCAAAACACTTTTTGCATTAGCTTCGGAAATATGCCCCTTAGCGACTTTTTGTTTTAATAATTCTTCGGAAAAACCTTTGCCGCGCTCGGCTACGGGTTTGGAGACATCTTTTAACACCACATCCAAACCACTCATCGCAGATATGTATGCAATGCCCGATCCCATCATCCCTGCACCGATAATACCGATTTTTCGGGGACGAAATTTACCGATACCCTTGGGGCGACTTTTTCCGGCACGTATGGCATTGAGGTCATACCAAAAGGCTTTGGTCATATTTCGCGCTGTTTTGCCCAAAAGGAGTTCGGTAAAATATCGGCTTTCTACTCTCAATGCCGTATCAAAATCCAACATGGAGCCTTCGACCAATGTATTCAAAATGGCTTGCGGTGCAGGGTAATTATTTCGTGTTTTTTTGGTCATTTGTGCGGTAGCGGCAGCGGTGAGTTGGGCAATTTTGGGGTCGCAGGGCGTACCGCCGGGTATTTTTCGGGCAGAATCATCCCAAGGACGCACAGGTTCGGGGTTGGCTTTTATCCATGCGTGGGCTTTATCTATCATACTGTTGTAATCGCTCGCGAGTTCGTCCACAAGTCCTGCGGCGAGGGCATCTTCGGGTTTGTACCGCTCGCCTTTGGTGAGGATGTCCAATGCCTTTTTCATACCCAACAGCCACATCAAACGAATAATCCCTCCCGCACCTGGCAGCAAGCCCAAAGTGACTTCAGGCAAGCCTACCACATGCTTCGGGTCATTGATTAGAATACGATGATTGCAGGCTAAAGCCAATTCAAACCCGCTACCCAAAGCCGAACCGTTCATAGCCGCCACGATAGGCACTTTTAATAATTCAATAGAACGAAAGAGGTCTTTTTGTTCTTCAATAAATGCAAAAATATCCTCTGCATCATTCGTCTCATACAGATAGTCTAAATCACCGCCTGCCAGAAAACTCGGCTTGGCAGAGGTGATGATGACTCCCGCCAATTCACCCGCTTCTTTTTCTTTCTCCAAATGCTCCAATACCGGTATGAACGCCTTTGCAATCTCATGGTTGATGATATTGACCTTGCGCCCTTCCATATCCAAGGTGAGGGTGACGATGTTGGAGGTGTGTTTTTTGTATTTTATCATCTTAAATCAAGTACACTGCTTAAGGTTTACTATTCGAAAATATTACCACGCTTTCTCGTAGTTCATTTACATTGGTGCTGTACTTTGTTTTTCTTTTTCTTAAATGTCTTAAAACTCCTATCTCTTTGAGGTACCATCCAGCTTTTGTTCCAATATCTCCAATGATTAAATCCACTGGTATTTGCTTATCAGCATAGGCTGAATTAGAAACAACAAGCCATATCTGGGCATCCTTAGCGGCTTTTTGTTTTAGGAGTTTTAATATATTAAATATATCCTCAAAATATGCTTGTATCATCATCGGTATGTTTTTACTCATCAAATTCTCTATGTTATCGTTAACATGAGTCATTGTTTGTTGATACAAAAATCCAAAATCATTCTGTGTCGGTTTTTTCCATTTTGCCTGAATATGAGAACGAACAGTTTTAAGTCGGAGTTTGTACAGGTCTTTGTTATTAAAAACAAATTTTCCTAAAAATAATTCTGGACGATATATATCAGTATAATCGAAAGTATTTAAATAAGGAGGAGAGGTTACACAAAGTTTAAATGGTTGTATTGATTTACTTTTTAATTTGGTTCTACAATCTCCCGTGATAATATTGGCTTTTTGAGTTATTGTTTGCTTGTCTATATCCTCAATGATTGTATCTAAATTATGCGATAAAACCTGAAGAAATGACTCTTTTCCAAGTCCATTTTCTTCCCAATTTGGTCTGTAACGAAAGCATTTTCCGTCCCTTCTCGCATTACAGTTTTGTACTGCCGAAACTATTAATGCCAGTCGTGTAATTTTTTTTATATCGTGTGATTTTATTTCGTCTGTCAACTGCCATCCTCCTTCAAATGAGTTTAATACTGAATCATTAAAAAGCCATTTTTTAAGGTTCTCATTTTGGGAGAATGTTGAATATTTTAAAAGTGGAGAGTCTGCACCTTTATCAGATGAATCAATTAATTTTTCGCGCCACTCCTTTAATTTTTTTACATTAGCGTTCCGGATTTTAGTATCAGATAAGAAAGATGTAAACGGGTTGACTTCTATTCCAATGGATTGATACCCTTTAACGGACGCTGTGAGTGTAGTTGTTCCACTACCGTTGAAAGGGTCGATTATTAAATCATCTTTACCAATATCACTACTTTCAATAGCTTTTTCAACTAAGTATGGAGAGAATCCTTCTTTGTAATAATACCATCGATGTCTAGGTAAATCTACGGTATTCTCATAATTAGAGTAGCCACGATCTTTGAGTATGTAATCGTTAATAACGCTCATATTTTTTAATTTGACATAACAGGTTCCATAAAAAATCTAACGGGTTTTGCAAAATCTGGTCGGGTAGTGTGGTAATCGGGCGTGAGTGGGATATTGTCGTTGACATACTTCATGCCTCTTGCCCTATTAAGTTGAGTTAGAGTACCGTCATATTCTCGTCTTGCATCGAAAATAACGAGATAGCCTTTTGTCGTTTTTTTCGGGGCTTGTTTTTGATTTTCGTCTAAGTAGTCAGCAAGTTGCTTTGCTCCATCATTTACTCTATTGATTGCGCTTTGTTTGGTGTAGTTACTAGTAATATCTCCAGATTCTTTTATAGATTTTCCTAACCATTTAATCTCAATTAATGCTAAATCATTTGGTATTGTCCACGTCACTTTTATATCAACCGGATGCGATTTGTCAACGACTTGTTCTGGTCTTACTTCGCTGTTTCTCAAAGAAATTTTCAAGAAATATGTAAGTGAATCCCTCAAGACACTCTCAGGCTTGGGTTTAAAAAATACTCTATTTTTGTCGGTCCATACTTTCTCTAAATATGGACATGCGGAATAGCGAGCCACATTGGAAGTGTAATCTTCTAAGGCTTGTTCTAAACTTTTGTGTGTTTCTACTGCAAACCAACTGTCACCATCGGGCAATTTACGAAGATTGATATCAGAGTTTTTACCAAAGAAGCTTTCGGTTTTTGTTTCGCCTGAATATGAGTAAACAATACAGGTTTTCCTATATGTATTAACGTCAAAATTATTATTTATGGAGTATTGCAAATCACCATTTGATTTTATTTCTATCGTAATCGTTTGCCCTGTAAGCTGCGATAAATTCTCATAAGAAAATAATGAGGTAAGATTTGGATTAATAGGAGTTTCCGTCTTTGTCTTTTCTTCGACAGATATATATACAAACACTTTTTTGAAGGTTTTATATTGTAAATTTTTATAAATATTTTCAATGCTATCAGTTAATTGAATCAATAAGTGTTCTTTATCACTACCGTAGTCACCGAGTACCATAGTAACGTATAAATCACGAGCTACGCCCTTATAGAAATCAATATCTTTTTGGTCTTTTATCATAATTCTGATTTGACTCTTTCAGGATTCAAAGATTCAAGCCACACCACAGCCGGAACTATTAAATCTTGATACTGGTCAGCTAATGCCGTATGTAAGGCTTCAAATTGGTTGTACAAAACCTTCGTTGCGGGATTAGATTCTTCAAGTAAATTTGTTTTTATTGAATTTTTTGCTGAAGTCATTACAGGGTCAGATATTATTGCTTCTTTGACTACACCGAGAGGAAGTAGTGAAATGCTTTTACAGGCTGTTTCTAAATATTTTTTTCTCCAAGCTACAATATTCATTTTATTATTAAAATTGAAAAATTCTGTTCCTTTTCCGGTTATATTGAAGTAAGTACCTTCCCCACTTACCTGCTGGATAGAGTTGTTAGCTTCAAGTGTTGACAATGCAGTTTTTATGTCTAAGCTAAATGGACTACCTAGTTCGGTTTTGACAAATGAGTATTCCCATTTATCAATGGTATTTCCCTCATAAAGAGAGAGTAAACAACTGAAATACGCAAAAAATTGAATTTCATATTCAGAAAAATCATCTATTTTTTGTTGTAATCGTTGACCGATAAACAAGGTGTCGTAAACTGCTGTTGAAATCATTTGGACTCATTTAAAGTTTTTTCAATCTCGTCATAGGCATCTTCAATTCGTTCATTTTCTGCTAACTGTACATCAGATAGCTCTGTCCACTCTGTCATGCGTTCTATTTGCATACGCTCATTTTTACAAATATGAGCTAACTCAAGTAATAACTGCGAACTATTAATATTTGCAGTGAGCATAGATTGGTTAAGACCGTGCGAAAAATCAGCAAACATTTTTCCAGCCCTACTTTCGTAAGCAATATCAAGAGAGCCTTCAGGTGTGTCAATCAGTATTGTGGAAGATTGCGTGCATAATTCAATCAAAGCCATACGAAGTGCTATATCTACGAAGTATCTCTGGCTTTCAGAAAGTTGATACGCATTGCTTCGCAATGAATCACCTATGTCAATTGACAGTCTGACACCATCTTTTTTCGAAATTAAATTTATATTGATGTCGAGACCCAAAAAACTTTTTGCGTACCTGTTGAAAACAGGTATAAATTTAGATTCTGCCTCAATATATCCTTGGTTTAGTTCTTTTTCAAGAGGTTCCATAGCTTTTTTAGCTTTATCTCTCTCTTTATATGCTTTATCTTTTTGTTCGGAAAGTCGTTCTATTTGGTCTTCATAATTTTTGATTAGAGGGCTTTTTTCGCCTGATGAGCTACGAATTTTACGGAGTAAAACATCATTATCTTTTTCGATTTCATCAATTTTTAAACGCTTATAATCAAGTTCTTGTGTATGCTTAGTTTCTTCATCAATTAATCTTTTTCTTCTATCTTCGGCTAATTTTAGCTTGTTTGATAATTCTGATAGTTCGGTATCTATTTTTTGTAATTCTTGATAATAATCTTTGTCAGAAGATATATTACCACATTCACTTCTAATCTTAGTAATAAGTTGTTCAATTAAATCTTCATACTCTTTGGAAGCACAGATTCGAAGTCTAAGGTCGTTTAATATTTGGATGATAATCGGATTCTTTTCAATTTGTATATTATTATTCAACGTTTTGTTAAAAATTACCTCATACTCACTTCTTTTTGCTGTGGCTTTGAGCGAAAAATCTGAAATATTTAGTTCAGTATGGTTTATTTTCTCCGATATATCACTTAATGTCTCCATTATATTATCCGTTTCACTAAGTAAGATTTTGTACGTTTCGTAAAGCTCAATATTTTCGCTCTTATTCAAATCGACAGTAGGCTTTTCATTCTCAATCTCCTTTAATTGATTTCTTGTTTGTGTAATTTGAGATTGCAAGTTCCTCGCATCTGAGCCATATTTGTTATATTTTTTTCTTAGTTCGTCGGCTTGCTTTGCTTTCAGGGCATCAACTCCAAAAAATAAGTATAAAACCCTCTCCATGATACTTTCATCCCAAAATAATAATTGGTGTGTTTCATCAAAAGTAAATACATGCAATTGAAGGAAAACAAATTGAGTAAATTCTGATAAATGTAAATCACTAACAATGTGTTTTCTGTACTGGTCACTTAACTCACTATTGGATGTTATCAATTCTTGCCCTGTTTCTAATTCTTTTTTACTAAACGTTCTAAGTTCATCATCTGAATCAAAGAAACCACGCTTTATTTTATATTCATACTTATCTACTGTGAATGTTAATACAACTTCAGCAAGTCCATAATTATCTTCATTGACTCTTCCATCAAAATAATCTCCTGAAAATCTTTTACTATCATTGTAAAATTTCGGTAGAGAACCATAAGATGAGAATTTTCTCTTAGGATTTTTTACAATTCCCGTAAGTGCATAATTAACAATCGTAATAAATGTAGATTTCCCCAAACCATTAGCACCAACTAGACAGAATACATTTTTATCAATGTCGATATCAATGTATTTCTTCTTTTTGTAAATATCAAAATGATTTATTTTGATATTTTTAATTATTGGAAAGCTATATTTCTTCATTTATTTTTGGTTCAATTTATAGGATGCAATTTAGCAAAAAAAATTGAAAAACAAATATGTATTGACGTATGGAGAATCTTCATCCATAATCACTAAATCAATTAAAATTCTACTATGAAAGGCTGAAATCTGATTACACCACCACATCTTTTTTCACCTGATAGCCTAAAATCGAAAGCATATCTTCCACGCTTTGCTCATGGCTATATACAGTATCAATGAAGTTCCCGGTATCATCGCGGTCAATCAGGATGTACTTAGGCGAAGGTATGAGGCAGTGTTTGATGCCGCCATATCCGCTGATAGCATCCTGATAAGCTCCTGTATGAAAGAAGCCTATGTATAAGGGTTCTGCATCTTTGTTTTGGTAGCGGGGGAGCATAATTTGTTGGTTGAGGTCTTCGGAGTTGTAGTAATCCGAGCTATCGCAACTGATGCCGCCGATATTGACGCGCGTGTATTCGTTGTTCCATTTGTTGACGGGCAGGAGGATGAATTTTTCAAAAATAGACCAAGCATCGGGTATAGTATTCATCAGGCTATTGTCAATCATATACCAAAGTTCGGAGTCATTTTGTTGTTTTTGTTCGAGGACAGAAAAGATAATCGCACCGCTTTCGCCTACGGTATATTTCCCGAACTCGGTAAAAATATCGGGTTCTTGGATGCCCTCTTCCGCACACATATTTTTGATATTAGATACGATTTCGTTGATGATATATTTGTAATCGTATTCAAAACCGAGATTGTTGCGAATGGGAAAACCACCACCAAGATTGAGCGCACGTAGCGTAGGGCAGGATTTTTTGAGTTCGCTAAAGAGCTTCATCGCTTTTTGAAATTCGCCCCAATAATACATGGTGTCTTTGATACCCGAATCGACGAAAAAGTGCAACATTTTGAGGTCAAAACGTTTGTCGGGTTTGATGTTTTTTTCATAAAAATCAATAATTTCGGAAGGGCGAATCCCCAAACGGGATGTGTAATACGATGATTGTGGATCTTCATTGATTGCCATCCGAATACCGAGTTTTATCTTCGTGCCGGACTGCGCTATTTTCTGTTGGATGCGGTAAAATTCGCTCTTGGAATCTAATACTATGACGGAATTTTTGAAGCCGTCTTTGTTCAGTTGAATGATTTTATCGAGGTAGCTCTCCGTTTTGTAACCATTATGAATGAGTATAGTGGTGTGATGAATTTCGCCTTCTTCGTGGAGTTGTCTGATCAGGTCAATATCGTAAGAAGAGGAAGTTTCGATATGGATATTTTCTTTGAGTGCCGCCTTCACAACAGGCGCAAAGTGGTTGCATTTGGTGCAGTAACAGTAGTTGTATGTGCCTTGATAATTGTGTTGTTTTATAGCGCGATTAAAGAGGTTTTTGGCTTTTTTAATTTGGTCATTGATGCGGGGCAAATACATTAAACGAAAAGGTGTACCGTGTTTTTCGATTAAATATTTGAGCGAAATACCGTAAAATGTCAGGTAGCCATTGCGTAAATCAAAGCCTTCTTGCGGAAAATAATAGCTTTGGTCAATGAGGTCGAAATAGGTATTTTTCATTCGTTAAATTCAAGCACATATAGACAAAAATAGGCTCTCCATGAATTGCAAGGCAAGTCAAAAAGAACCCTTTTATTTCAATAGGCAAAATTGCACTATTTATTTTATAAATGTAAAGATTTTTGAGAAATATTTTTTGACCGGAAAAGGTATTTTACGAGTCGTTATTTTCAAGTGCCTCCCAATATTCGACCGCACGTCGGGTATGCGGAATACAAATAGAACCACCCACCAAATTAGCAATGGCAAATACCTCAAATACTTCTTCTTTGGTCACGCCGAGTTCGTGGCAAGTGCCTAAGTGATAAGCAATACAATCATCGCAACGCAAGACCATCGAAGCTACCAAACCTAACAATTCTTTGGTCTTAGTGGGCAAAGCACCCTCCGCATAAGCATTGGTATCGAGATTGAAAAAACGATTGAGGACTTTGTTTTTCTGACCGAGTATTTTTTCATTCATTGCTTTGCGATACTCGTTGAAAGCAACAACTTTATTTTGTTCTGACATGATAGAAATGTAAAATGTAAAATGTAAAATAATAAATGTAAAATGTAAAAGTGACGATAGAACGTGAAAGGAAATTTAAAATGTAAAAGTAGCGATAGAACGTGGAGGGAAATTTAAAATCCCGTTTCATCGGGACAAGTTGTAAAAGTAGTGATAGGACGTATTTTTTTTAATTTAAAATGTAAAATGATAAATATAAAAGTAGCGATAGGACGTGAAAGGAAATTTAAAATATAAAATAAGGTTGCACTGAAATTAGCCGTTTTTTAATTAATTAAAATTATTTTAAAATATATTTATTATTAAAAAATTAATGGTCGCACTGAAATATAGCCATTTTTAAATTAATTAAAATTATTTTATAATTTATTTATTATTAAAAATTAATTATTTATAAATATTTTTTATTGTAAAATAATTTAAAATCACTCTTATTTCAGTAGAACCAATTAATTATTTATAAATATTTTTTATTATAAAATAAAAAAATTAAAAACACTTCATGTCCTATTGACACTTTTACATTTTAAATTTATTATTTTACATTTCTTTTCACGCCCTATCGACACTTTTACATTTTACATTTTGTGTTTTACATTTTACATTTCTTTTCACGCCCTATCGACACTTTCACATTTCTACCTCCTCAACGCTCTGCATTTCGTATTGCGCTCGTCTATCGTCTAATGCTTTGAAAAATGAACGCTGAAAGATAATCAGAGAGAAAACGCCGGTGGTAATCGCAACATCAGCGATATTGAAGATAGGACGAAAAAACTCTACATATTTGCCTCCCAACCACTCGGGCAGGTAGCCATGATAGACCGGCAAATACAACATATCGACGACCCTGCCATGCAAAAAAGCCGAATACCCTCCGGCTTCAGGCATAAAAGTAGCCACGCTATGAAAACTACTCGAAAACAACAAACCGTAAAAAGCACTGTCAACGATATTACCCAACGCTCCAGCAATAATCATCGAAAGTCCGGCAATCAGCCCCATCGGAGCTTTTTCACGAATGAGTTTTACTACATACCAACTCAACAAAGTCACTGCAAAAATCCGAAAAATACTCAAAAACAACTTCCCGTAATCCCCTCCGAAACTCAGCCCGAAAGCCATCCCTTTATTTTCGGTAAAATACAATTTGAACCAATCAAAAACGGCGATACTTTCTCCGATACGCATATTCAACTTCACCCAAACTTTCAAAGATTGGTCGAGCAGCAACACAAAAAGAATAATCGAAATCGCTAAGGTAATTCGCTTCATTTTTTTTAGTTCATAGTTCATAGTTGATAGTTCATAGTTCATAGTTATCATAATAACTGGACATTGGAGAATTAGGAAATTTTGCATTAGGTAAAATGCTGATTATCAACAATTTGAATTAATTTATATTTTATTTTAAATAAATTTTATTGTAATATTCATTTTACTGATAAATAATAAATTGTACCTTTGTTAGCCTAACTTGACAATGTCATGTTCGATTTTTATTTAATATAGTTGGTATTTTGCTCTTGAATTTGGGCTAAAACTCGTCTGACATTTTCAAAATTCACCGATGATGTCATATTTTATCCTGCAAAGTTTAAATGTCTGACGAGTTTTAGCCCAAATTCGGAAAAAATATCCCATGTTAAATACAAACATATTTTTATTTTTAAAACATGATATTGTCAAGCTAATTACCGAATTTTCCAGTTACCCAATGTCTATTTTGTTCAAAGTCCAAATTATAACACTTGTTCCGGCACATCATTCTTCGTTTTGTCCATATTTGTTGCTTTGTCTTTCATCACCTTTAAGAAAATCTTTTGATACTTTTTAAAAAAAGCGGTGGCTTCAGGGTCTCGTTTTGAATCCATATCATTAAATACATATCTGCTTTTTTTCTTTATTCTCAAATATTGTGCAAGGCTGTGGGTCAAAATCATTGCCCCAAGCGGTATTAAAAAATGTCCAAATATACTGCCGAGTATCAAACCTAAAAGCAAAATCAGGTGAGCAGTATAATCCCATAAATTGTTCCTTCTGGCATTAGGAATGCCCCAATTTCCATTGATAAAAGTTGCTGCCAAATGGGCAGGAATAATCGCTGTTAGGGCGATGGGAAGTTTAATAATCAGAGATATGGGAAGTAATAAAATGGAAAATATTATATTGTAAAAAACGAATAAATACAATGCAAATATATATAAATTTCCTGCAAAATGATAGTGTTCATCTGCAATTTTATCCACCAGTTTGGCTGCACCGGAGATAGCATACTCTCCCTTTTGCCTATAATAATAAGGATTATTGGGAGATAAAAAATATTTAGCCAGATCTTTGAGGCTTCTCACTTCCCTTAATTTGGGCTGAATGCCCATTAACTCACCTATTTCTTCTGTATAAAATCCATAATAGACCAAATGGTCGGAAGGTTTTTTATCGGCAGAGAGGTAGTGTTGTTTATTATATTTTTTAATTCTTTTAGGGATATTGGTACGAATAGAATCATAAAAATCTTTTTGAGTGATCATTTTATGAGCAAATATGGATTGCATTTCTGTGATGTTATTAAGCCCTCCGGTAAAAGGTCGGGTATAACCTAAGAGATAAATATTATTTAACTCCGGAGCGATCATCCCCATAAAAGTTGAGCGATAATCATAATGAAACTGCTCCAATGTTCCATTATCATTTTTATAGAGTATTTCAGGAAGTGCCGGTGTTTCGCGGTCTCCTTCTATGATAAAATCATACTTTACTTGACGGTCACCTGAAGATAATTCTTGAGTTTCCTTATTGATTTGAGTATTACTTTTATCCCATAAATTTACATAACCTTGGTCTATGTAAAAAGGTAAATCGTTTAGGAGAAATCCTTTTTTTATAAAATTCTCTAAATCATGTAAGTGCGTTGTTTTATAAAAATCTATGGGCCAATATTTGATGGCTATGTTAGAATTGTCAGGAAATTTTGAAGTCTTTACAAAAGGAATCCAACGTAGATATATATTTATTAAAGATTTCCATAACCTTTTAATCAGGTCTTTACGAATAGTAAGCGGGTATGCTTGAGTAAAATTATTCGGTCCGTACAAGAATGAAGATAATTTTCTCGGTAGAAGGAAAGATAGAAGATAGCCTAAGGAAATAGTGCCTTCATACATGGTAGGAAAGTATTTTGCCACGTTATGAAATTCGAATTGATCCACAGTCGCAGTAAGATTTTTTGAGAGGTATTTGGGAGTCTGAAACTGCTTATCTAAGGCGATAAAACCATTGGATAGCAATTCTACTTTTGCACCAAAACAAACTAATTTGGCAATGAGTAAATTTCCTGAGTCTCCAATACTCGTGATGGCAATTGTTTTTCCTTTAAGATTTTCATCAAATTTAAATTGCTTGAGGCTATGGTGTATTTTTCGTTTGAATGCTGTTGCTACAACAACGTTTTTTGCCTTATATTGCGTTCCATTAGATAATTGAACTATGGAAAAGGAGTCGTGATTTTCAATTTTATCTACCCTTGTTTTAATGGTTTTTGGCGCGTAAATTTTAGCATACTTTTTTAAAAACCCGTAATACTCGGCAGAAGTCGGATAACAATCTCCCAATTTATCGTTGTTTCTCATCATATCTATCAACTCAAATGAAAAATAAGAGGTATATAGAGAGCTGACCAAATCAAAATCTAATCGGTCGTTAGCCTCCAGTTCAGCCCAAACCGACTTTCCTTCATTAATGATCACGTATTCATCTCCTGTACGGTCCAGTTCTTTAAGCAGAGGAATGGCTGACAAGCCGCCACCTATTATTAAATTATCTATTGTTTGCATATTGTGTAGATTTAATTGATGTGGTCAGTTGAGAAATTATTAAAGTCCGAAAGATTTACTTTTCTGAAACAAGACATAGGAATGGCTTCGCAAGCCGAAATTCGATATGCTTTGTTATGGTTATTTTTTACGGCTAATGACAAAAGATGCTCATGGGCAAAATTCAGATTATAAAATTGCCATAAATAAGGTTCATTTTTGTCAGAATGTTTAAAAGATATTTTTATTTCATTTTTGGGAAAGGAAAAACAGAACTGATCTAGTGGGGTCGTCAAGCCTGTTCCGCAGGCTTTTAGATAGGCTTCCTTTAAAGTCCATATTTTTACAAACGCCGGCTTAAGCTGTTCAGGAGATAAACTGCATAGTTCTTTATATTCTAATGGGGAGAAAAAAGATTCAGCAATATTAAAGATGTCAATATCTCTTTCGAGCGGTTCTATATCTACTCCAATATTCTGTTCTAAAATAACTGCTAAAACAACTAAATCTTTTGTATGAGAAAGGCTAAATTGGAGTGCTGTGTCCATGAAATTCCCTATAAAAGGTTTTCCATAGATGCCTTTGTAAAAAAATATATCTTTTGAAGTAATATTTTCCAAATATTGAGCCAATGCCCATCTGAGTAAGCCCCTGCTTACGAGGTAGTTTTGTTGGTCTTCTTTACGGAAAAATCTATTTTGCTGCACTTTTTCTTCCTCGGAGCATAATGCTTTATATTGATTTAGGAGAGCCTGCTCCCAATCCCGCGTTAAGTGGGTGTACCAAATATCAATTTGCCCCGATAATAGGCTTCGTTTTTCAGGGATAGCCGAAGACCAACCAGTCATTTTTTTTATCTGATCAATTTCTGTGTGCATAATGATTTTCTTTGATTGGATATCTATGTGCCAGTTCCGGGAGGTTTATTCCCTGCAATCGCAAGATATGTTTGCGCTGTTCAAAAGCACAACCATGCATTATTTTTTCGGCAATATCGGCAACATGTCTTGATTGATAATTTTCAAGATAGCTGCCTGCTACCCATTGATTAAAAGCACCCATTGAGGGTCCTACCCATATCTGATAATCTAATTTTCGTTGAGCAATTCCCTGCGTTGCCCAAGCCGATGAACGCCCTAAATAAGACCGGAAGATTAAAGCCATCTTGTGTTTAGGGTTTTTTTCAGCCTTAGCAATCTGTCGGGGGTCTATGTTTTCAAAATAAGCAATACAACCCTGCCATACCTGTTCAATAGGCGCTTGAAAAAATTGTTTTTCCAGTTTTTGAATGGTGTTTGCCGGAATCTCATCTATACTGTTATGCTTCTTATAAAGATCATACAGTAATTGCGCTCTCATGGGGTACATAGTTCCTCTTTTAAGTACTTGTAGTTTTACGCCCATTTCAAACATATCAGCGGCGGGTGCCATTTCTACATCGCTGCTGCTTGTTTCAGCCAACATTTTTCTAACCTCATCACTTGTTCCAGATTCCGTACAAGCCTGATTGATAGACCCTGTCATAATAAAGGAAGCTCCCATAGTAAATGCTGCTAAAGCCGATTCGGGTGTACTAATGCCTCCGGCTGCCCCTATTCGTATAGCATCAGCAAAAGGAAAATCTTTGCTTACCTTATTTTTAAGTTGTATAATAGTAGGCAAGAGAACTACGAGCGGCCGGTTGTCTGTATGTCCGGCAGAGTCTGCTTCAACTACAATATCATCTGCCATAGCAATATGTTTTGATAAATTTACAATGGCTTCGGAAATCTTACCCTGTTCGTATAAGGTATTAACCATTTCTACAGGAGCGGGCTGCATGAATTTTATGGCAACTTTCGGGCTTGAAATTTTTGCCATTATTTTATGATGGCTTTTTACAAGTCCATCTTTATCTTGATAAAGCCCTTTTAATCTATATTCAACCAGTGGCAAAGTGAGGTCCATAAATGCAGAAACCTCCGCTCCTTTAACTTCATTTTTTAAGAAAATATCTACTACTTGCTGCTCCATAGCAGGTATTTGAGGGTTATGAAGCAAATTGACCATAAAAGGCTGCGAACCGAGTTGTGATTTTATTTTTAAAATACCCTTTTCAATCTGTTTCAGGTTTAATATACCCGCTCCAAAACTTGCCAACATTCCTGCTTTTCCCATTGCAATAACCAGTTGTGGAGAGGCAATACCGTTTGCCATAGCACCAGTAACGTATGCATATTTAGCTTTATATGCTGAACGAAAACGGGAATCGCCCAGTTGTTCTGGAAAAATGGCAGGTACCACAGCCTGTATGCTTGAGTTGGGGGGAAGTTGTGCCGCCGGCTCCTCATGTAAACTCAGTTGATTTCCTTGTTTTGCAACAATTAACTTCTTCTCTGTTTGAGCTAAAAGCTCCAGCATTTTATGTTCAGTTTTAATGATTGTTTCCATATTTGTTTAGTGCTGTTAGTCGTTATTTGTGTACTCATTATTCGTCTTGCATTTTTTTAATAACGAGTAATTTATCGTCAATAATAACTGTCTGTTATTTCGGATGCAGACCATTAGTTATATATGCTTCTGTAATGGCTATAGCAAAATCATGTATATAATAGCACCTCAGATTTCCTTTAAACAAATCGCCATCGGCTATAACCAGT
The DNA here is from genome assembly GCA_938028705.1 of uncultured Saprospiraceae bacterium. Taxonomy (GTDB): domain Bacteria; phylum Bacteroidota; class Bacteroidia; order Chitinophagales; family Saprospiraceae; genus JAHDEO01. Next base: position 20,679 of record CALIZI010000020.1, read on the forward strand.
ATTCTACCTTTTTCTTTTTTAATTTCTTTAATATGAAGTTCTATGCTCATATCCGGGTCTGTTCTTAAAATTTGCCCACGGTATTTCCATGTGGTTTCTATATCTAAAGCTAATCCGAATTTTGGACTATTAAACTCATTGCGTCCAATATTGTGTTCAATAATATACAGCTGAAGTGCTTGATAAAGTGCTTCTATACCCAATGAACCGGGCATAACCGGGTCTTGATGAAAATGACACGTAAAATACCAATCAGTCGGTTTGATATTTTTGTAACCATACACATATCCCAATCCATACTTGCCTCCACCGGTTAGTATTTTTGCCTGATGAAGTAAGTTGAGTTGTTGTACGCCCAACCTGTAATGAGGCTTATCTGGTGTAGATTCAAACAAAGGATTATTGATTTCTTTTTGAAGATTGCAAGATTTCATTCGCTTGGCTTCAATGCCTTGTTGTAAGTGCCAGAAATCTTTGGTTTGTCCATTATCCAATCCTAACTGATTTTCTAATGCCTGTGCTTGAAAATATCCAAACAGAGATTCTCCTTCATAAATCAGCCGTTCATCAACCCTTAATGAAAAACTAAAATTTTGAAGTATAGAGCCGTGTACAGATTGGGTAGATAATAAAGTAGATGTAAAGCGTATTGTTTTGCCTCTTACATCAAGGTCTTTTAAAAAATTAGCTTTCCCTTCTAAATTACGAACCGAAAAATTAGTTGTTGAATTATTGAGTGTTGCACCTAAAAAATAGCCTAAAAAAACACTGGCTTGCAATGCGGCTTCGAGATATAAAGATGCCGGAATAGCCGGAAAGCCATTGTGCTCTAAATACCAAATGTTGGTCGGAACATCATATTCTATTTCCATCATACTCCCATTTGCATAGGTCTTTCTTTCCCCTGTTACACTCACCACCCTATCTACAAATTGAAAATCTCCATTAGGCAAACGAACCCCCCGCTGACCTTGCCGGTCATAAATAGCAAAATCTTCTCCCAAGGCGATTAAGTGTTTTCCAAGCGAAGAATGTGCCACCTGAAATTCATTCATAACCACCGGCGTACCATCTGCCAATCGGCGACCACTGTAATAACCTTTTGCTCCAAATCTATTGTTTATAGAAATTCCGGTAGTTTCAATCAAGCGAAGTGTGAGGGCATTAAATTCCATTATAAGCGAAGCATCACCATAAATTTTAATGTCGGCTTTTATATAGGGTCTGGGCAAAAAACCTGTTTCATAAATATCAATCACATATACTAATTCAGCTATTTGCAAATTAGCTTGCGGATACTGTCTGACTTGGTCGCTATTTAATTGGTCTGGAATAAACTGAACGCCCTGAAAGCATTGATGCAGTCCAATAGATAGCGCAAAAGTTTTCAATAACTCTACTGCCCCAGTATGTAATAAGTTGATTAGTGTTCCCTCATCAAGGTTTTGAATATTTAGCTCATTCGCAGTTAATGTTTTTTGAGTCTTTAAGGTATAAACCTCAGAAGGTGAAGACCGTTTCTTGAAGTATATGATATGTACTAATTGCTGTACTTCTTTGGACAGCTTTAAGTTATTACCGGTATAAGATTGCCAACCCTTACCAAAAACTAAATCGAGTGCACCATTGCATAATTCTTGAATATCCTCCGGTCCAAGTTCTTGTTTTTTTGATTTTAAAATGGGTTTTATGAATTTCCCTTTCCGTTCATTTATCTGCGGTTTAGTATCGCTGATGAATCTTTTTTGGATTAGTTCCTTTTTTGTTTGTTGGAATGGTAATGATACTGGCTGTGCATCATCAATAACCTTATTAATTTCGCTGAATAAAGCATCTGTAAATACCGCATTAGAACGCAAAAAAGCATTGTGCGAACGATGAATGTTATTCATTTGCTTTTTAAAGTATGACTTAGCATCATAGTTCAATAGTTGTTTGGAAATAGGTGGAACGATTAACTGTGCTGCGGGCTGATATGCTATTTGCGGTGTTTTACTAACTAAAGGCACTTCAACCAAATCATTTTCAAATACCTTTGCAGGCTTTTTGATAAAATGAAAATCCCAATAAAATAAGTCTTCTTCGGAGATTTTCGAGGGGCTTAATGCTTCTTGTATAGGAGTTGCTGATTTTTGTTCAGTAAAACGCCCATTAGCACGGTATGCTTCGGAACTTATTTGTATTTCGGGAGGGCATAATTTATCTAGTGCCATAGGAATTTGTAAGCTGATAAGTTTAGCCAGCAACTGTTCCATACTCTGCACGTCCGTTTTACCGCGTTGAGAAATAGTGAAGCTATGATACCCTTCTTTTTTGGGCAGGTTATCTGCTACCCATCTTGTACAAGTACCTCCGGGTCCGACTTCAATAAATGTTTCCACACCTAATTCAATAGCTTTGCTCACCATTTTAGGAAAGTTTACCGTATTGAGGTATCCTTTCGTCATTAATTTTGAAATGTGTGCAGGCTCATAATTGTCATAAACATCAAATTTTCCTGCGGAGATGAGTTGAAGTTCAGGTGCCGGCTGATGAGTGGGTAAACAAAAAAGTGCATCAAAATCTGCAGACAGTTCTTCTATAATAGTGTTATGAATAACATAAGGAATAGGTACTTGAATTGCCTTACAATTTAAGCGTTTTATGAGTTTGTTGAGCTGTTTAGGGCTTCCAGAAACCATTAATTCATTGGGGCTGTTAATATGCGTAAGAAAAACACGGTCAAAAGAATGTAGCTCTTCCCTCACAAGTGTTTCCTGTATAAATAATACGTATGCCAGCCATATTTCATCTTTGTCGGTTTTATCATTTAATTGCCATTTCTCTCTTAAAAAGTTATGATTGCCACTTAGTGTATTTTTAAAAAGATGGCTTGAATGAACCAATCTGGTAGATGAACTAGAAATATCCCATACTCCGTTGGCATATAAAACGGTGCTATCTCCCAAGCTATAACCAAAAGCCACCTGATGATTTAACTCAAAGATTTCTTGCAGTACTTTGGTATAAATAATTCCTAAACAACTGATACTACTTGTAATAGCGGGGATGTCTTTCAGCATACCGGTTGTTTCGAGTTCCATAAAATCCTCACCTTCAAGTGTACGAAGGCTCTTTGGAAAAATAAGATAATCCGCTAGGGTTTTGCCTAAGTCGTCAATGGCTTCTTCGAGTTGTTGAAACTGACGTGGAAACAGCCTCAATAAACCATTTGCTAAATATGGGTATGCGGTAAAACCGCCCGGATATACTAAAGCGACTTTTCCGTTGGAAGGTGCCGGAAAGAAACAGCTACCGCTAGGCATTTTCCACGGCAAATTGCTATTCGCATCAAGGTGGCTAATGAGTTGTTGAGCCTCTTTTTGTAATTGATTCAAATTTTTCGCTATAATAGAAGCGGTTACACCCAAATGTCCTGAAGTAATATTTTTCCAACAATCATTTTTAAACCGCTCATAGTCTAATTTGCCTTGTTCAATACCTTGGCAGATGTTGTAAAGCTCTTGTTTTAGGCTTGCGTTATCTTTTGCTGTTATTGGAAATATATGATGAAGCCTTGCAAAGAGGCTTTCTTCTCTGTGCCAGTCTGCTTCGTAGATTTGGAGGCTGTCTAATTTGCCGACAGATGAGGTAAATGTCAATAAAGCCGCTCTATCCTTTTTTGTTTTTTTGAACCAAGGGTAAGAAAACTGAGGGCGGTGGCACGATGTATCTTTAAAAACATCTTGTATTTTATCGTCAAGATGAGCAATTATTTTTCCTTTTGCAGGAATATAACGATGATGGATTGAAAGTACGGTTAAAATAAGCCCTGTTATGGGCGATACCGTTCCAAGTTCACTCAGGCATTCTTCGGAGGATATAATGGCGGCAGATTGTGTTTGTTTTAAGATAAAAGATAAGGTGGTCTCCAAAAATTCAGTCTCTATATTTCCACAGATATTCACTAAATCAAAAGGAGCTGCCTGTTCCTGTTTGTCTGAATTTTTTATCGTTGCATATCTTCTAATATTTCTATTTTTTGCCGCTTCATTTTCCATTAGGAAAATAGCTCCGGATGTTTCATCCTGCGTTCCTATTAATACGCCATCGATTTTTTTTTGTGATAGTAAAAAAGTAGCTTGTTCAATTGCTTCAACTAAGCTGTTGTCAGTATCTGGTTTATTTGTAAAAATTACTGAAATTCTATTTTTTTCAATAATTTCAGACAAATTTAAACCTGTATTTGAAAATGCTTCTTCAAATGCGTTTAAATCAAAGGCAGATGCCGTCATTTCATCAGACGCTGAGGCATTTGGTATCCCATCGAACAATCTACGTTCAAAAGAACTAAGGTTATGTAATGCCCCCAATGATATACCCATCCCTACAATGGCTATATCTTTGTAAGGCGTATTTTTTTTCTGATGGGCTTTCGCTACTGCAACGGTTGAGGAGCTTTGTGCTTGTGTCCTCAATGTTTTCCAAAATGACTTTAGGTCATTTATTGTAGGCATTTCATTTTTATAATTAGCAAAGGTAGTTCTCATTTATTCATAAACTTCTCGTGAAAAATCATACTCTTAACTACAGATACATTCGCTGATAACAAAATTTTATTATCCGGTGTCATTCCCGTTATAGTCAATTCGGTTTGGTGTTCTTCCTTATTGAGCAAATTCGTTTTAAGGATAACTTCTGTTCCCCTTAAGATAGGCTGATAGCAACGTAGATTACTAACTTTCATCGGTATTGCCGGAAGCTGCTCATAAGCGATTACCCAAAGTGAAGCCGCCTGCATTATAGCATCTCCATACATTGGGCAAAAGCTTTGTCCACTATGCTGTTCTATAAAAACCGGCTCTTGTATATACGAACTATCCGAATCAACAGCCCATTTACATTTATAAGTTAATCCGTATTCACCAAATTTTCTGGATGCTTCCATCATTTGGAAGCGTTCTCCGTGAAATAAAGCATTGTCGTGATAATAACCCAATGCTTCGGGGTGTTTAGGTATTTCTTCTATCATTGGAATTTGAGCCGGTTGAGCTAATGGTTTTTGAGTGATTAGAATATTTTTGAATGAGTAGTAAGCTCTTTGAGTATCGGAATGAAATAATCTGGCATCGGCATACAATGTTTCATTTTTGATGTCTTTAAATTGAAGATGCAGCGTGAGTTCGTCCATTAAGTTTTCATCTACTACAATTTTATTATTGACCTGCACTTGCTCTATTCCGCTAAAATGTACAGATGCAAACATTCTTTCGATTACCTTAGCTACTCGACCTATTACAAAAGAGACGGGTAAAATATTGTTTCCTCCTATCCTGTGATGGTCCAATAATTTACTTGCTTTCATTTGAGCGGTACTGATTTTTATACTATGGGAAGTATTTGCCCATTCACTCAAATTTTCTTTTTTAGGAGCTAATCCTGAATTAGGACCGACCATAATCAGCGGTGCATCTTTTTCGTTCAGACAAATATCTACAAAATGGTTTATGCCTTCTTCCACCTCAATCATTTTAACACCGCGCGCCTCAAATTGTGCTTTAATTTCAGCACTAACCATTCCTGCATTCCACGCACCCCAAATAATTGAAACTGCACGGGCATCTTGTGACATTAGAGATTGCATGCTTATGGCTTCTCTGTTCAAGATTTCATTAGCCATTGCATAACCGACTTGCCCGATATTTCCGAATAAACCGGCTACCGAAGAGAAGAGACAACAGAATTGTAATTTGTCTTTGTCAATACATTCAAAAACATTCCACAAACCTGTGACTTTAGGTTGAAATACTTTGTCAAAATCTTCCGGTTTTTTGTCTTCTATAAGTCTGTCAGCTAAAGCACCCGCTCCATGAATAATAGCTACATTGCCCGATTCCGTCATCCATTTGTCTTGTTCAAAACACTGTTTTACTTCGGCGACATTCGTAATATCCAGCTGTACATATTTTGCATCTACGCCAAGTGCCTGTAGGCTGGATAATGTTTGACCTATTTCTCTAGAACTGATTACTTTTTTGACCAAGCTGCTTATGGCTTTTGGAGTCGTCGCTTCTCCGTGTTCTTTCAAATGGGTAAAAGCGGCTGCTTTAAGCGCTTCGTCGGCTATTCCTACTGCCCATTCAGCCGGCTCCGGGTTATATGCTGACCTTCCCAGGAGGATATATTTACCGGATACCTTCTTCGCAAGTCCGATAATGCAATGAGCCGTAATTCCTTTTGCTCCACCCGTCACAATAAAACAAGTGTCATTTGGTAAATCGTAATCTTTAGAACTTTGTGGCGATGCTAGTTTAAAAGTATATCTACCTTCATCAGAAATACCGATATCGGTTACATTTTTGTTGACATCATGCAATTCGTGATTTATTTGGCTAGCTGCTTTTGTAAAGTTCATTTGAGGGTCTATGTCAATGGCTTTGGTAAATACATATTTTGTCTCGGCATTTAGCGTTTTAATCAGTCCGAAGGCACCTGCCGAAGTATCTCCAAGTGTTGTTTGATTAGAAAATCCGAGTTTACCGTCTATTTGGGATATAGTGATGAATGCTTTTCTAAAGTTGTGTTTAACATCCAGTTTTTTCTTGAAAAATTTTGCTGTCATCAATAAGGCTTTCAAGGTATCGGGGTTTTGATTTTCTTTTGCGGGAAGGCAAAATACGACTATATCAGATGCTGAATAGGGAGCAAGTTGGTCTGACCAAGAAGATAATGGATTGGATAATAAAAATGAAGATACCTCAAAATCGTTATTTTCAAGTTCTTTTGTGAGGCTATGCTGAAATTCATTTTGCTCGCTAATAATTAAGCAGCTGCTGCCCTTTTCAAAACAATTTATCAACTCATCTATTTCACCGATTTTAGTGAGTTGAATGGAATGTTGGGCAATTGACGGTGTGAACACCGTTTGAGTCTCCTCGCCGTTTTGATAACTCCCGTTTTGATGACTACCATTTTGTGTAGTTGCTAATACCTGAACTCCGACAGCCGATGGATTATTGGGCAAAAAATAATCTATCAGTTGTTTGATGGTCTTAGTGTTTCCGGCGGCTTCACTGTCCATTTCGGATAAATCGGGATAGGCTACTCGCAATGCGCCTAATATTTCCACCCTTTTGATAGAGTCAATACCTAAGTCTGATTCTAAATCCATGTCTATTTCCAAAACATCTTCAGGATAGCCTGTTTTTTCACTCACAATGGAAATAAGCGTACTTTCGATTTCTTCTTTTGTGAGTACATTCCTTCCATTTTGAGTTATTTCAACAGGCTCGCTTTTCGATACGGCTCGTGAAACACCATTCGATAAAGGCTGCGTATTTGCTGATGTGGTTTTTTTAAAATAGGATAAAAAATCTTGAATCGTATTAAAGTTGGACAATTCTTCCTCATCTTCTATACTATCCGAAAGGTGTTTTTTTAATTCACCTAATATTTCTACCCGTTTGATTGAATCAATGCCTAAATCAGCTTCAAGACTCATACCGGGTTCTAATACCTCTTGTGGATATCCTGTTTTTTCTGAAATAGTTTGAAACAGGAGTGCTTTTACATCTATTTCTTGCGAATCGGCTGTCTGACGACTCGAAGCGTGTTCAATACTTGTAATGTGGTTGGGTTGGGATGCCTCACCGTTGGTATGTTTAGGGGCTTTTGCCGAATAGTCTATTCCATTTGTGTGGGTTTGCGGATGGGCTTTAGGGGCTAATAATCTGTTTTGCTCTTTAGGAGTATTTATATCAGGTGGAATAGTTGGTGGAACAATTGTTTTATTGGTAAGGTTAGCACTTACACTATCCAGATAAAGTTCATGCGTTTTTGACAGCATTTCCTGCGATTTACCAATCAGCTCAAAGCCTTGATTCAACACTTGTACCATTTCTTTCGGTAAGTTTTCTCTGGTTTCAATTTTATGTAACAAATCGACAGTTTTGTGAACAGTTCCTGCGGATTCAGATAGGTATAATTTGTGACTATCAGAGACTCCTTCTTGCATTTTATATATCGAATTTATTTTATCAGATGTGCTAAAATCAGAACTTTGTGAGTTGGTATGCACTGTTTGTTTTTCAAGTGTTTGGGGAATAGCCAAATCTTGTTCGGGAGGAGCTAAGGTTTCAATAGTCGGAGTAAGTGGTTCTTGACCAGTTGGCTTATCAGCTAGAGGCATAACTTGTTTGGGAGGATTATTTAAGGCTATTTCCCATTGCTCTTTTTTCGATTTGCTTTCATATTGTGCCCCGCTAAGTGTAACCAATGGTCCTTTTTTTATCGGGGCTTCTTCAAAGTCAGAATAAGCACTTTTAAGTGATGCCATTTCGATACCTAAAACCGCCAATTGCAGGCTTGCTTCATTGATTTGATGGGCAGATATATCTTCGCTTCCATTGTCGCAAGCAATAGTATTCACCGTAACACCTAAGTCCTGACTGATTTGATGCACAATTTTGCTTAGAATAGCCTTCGGTCCGAATTCTACAAAGGTTCGGAACCCATCTGCTATCATGTTTTCAATAACATTTTGAAATTTAACCGGCTGAAGTAGCTGTTTTTTTAAGCCGGCTTTCAAACTTTTTGCTTGTGTGACGGCTTTTCCATCCTTATTCCTGTAGAGTGGTTTTACAGATTTTTTGAAGGTGACCGACTCTACTGATTTTTCAAATGACTGCGAAGCATGAGCAACTAAAGGCGTGTGAAAAGCCGCCGAAACATTTAAAGGAATAAAATTAATATTGGCTTGTTTAAGGACAGTAGAAAAGATATTGACAGCTTCTTTAGTTCCTCCAATTACAATTTGATGCTCGGAATTATAATTGCATAAGTAAATACCTTCTATATTCGTTTTCTTTATTAAAGCCTCGATTTCCTGTGCATTCGTCCGTACAGCCAACATTCCTGAATCCGGGGTGCTTTCATTGGCTTTCATAGCCTGACCGCGTGCTATCGCCAAAGAGACATAATCATCCAACTCAATACATCCCGAAGCAAATAAGGCGGTGAGTTCTCCAAAACTATGTCCGGCAAAACCATCTATTTTTAGCCCGTTTTTTGTTAGAAGATGATAGGCAGCCAGAGAACTCCACCCGATGGCAGGTTGGGCATTTTGTGTTAAACTCAGCACCGCAGATTGCTCTTTTTTTAGCTTTCCATTAGATACCTCATAGGGAAAAATCTTATCTGCTAATGACTCTTTCGTGATTTTTATGTATTGCTGCTCAAATTTTTGCAACAAATTGACATACTCCGGGTAATAAACCGAAGCACCTCTAAGCATATTTACATATTGGCTTCCCTGACCGGAGAAAAGACCGGCAACTTTCCCTCCGGCTCTACCCTTACAAAAGAATATTCCTTTAGGATGCTTCCACTTATCCAATCCTTCATTCTTTTTCAGAAACTCAATAGCTAAACCGACTTTTCCCGACAAATCTTCCAGATTAGATACAATAAATCCAATACGCAAATCATTTTCATTGCCTTGTTCGTATGGCAACTCAACAAGTGCTTTAGTATTAGTTATTGATTGCAGCTTACTCAACAAGCCGGCATGGTCAGTAGCCGAAAGAAGCACCTGTGCCACTCCTGTATGCGTTCTTCCCGGTCTGTTATCACCTGAATATTCTTCCAGAACAGCATGAAAATTGGTACCCCCAAAACCAAAGGAACTTACCCCTGCATATCTTTTACTTTTTTCCGGTCTTAATACCCATGGTCTGGTTTCTACATTAGGGTATAGTGGAACTTCAGGATTTTTCAAGATGTCCTGAGGAGTCTTAATATTGATGGTCGGCGGTAAAATCTTATGGTGTAAGGATAGCGCAACTTTAATAATACTTGCAGTTCCGGCTGCTGCTTTAGTGTGTCCTAACTGAGATTTTACCGAACCTATGGCTATATTTTTAGGCGTATTATTTCCAACTACAGTAGCTAGTGCTTCCAGTTCTGTACGGTCTCCGACTTTTGTTCCGGTACCGTGTGCTTCTATCAAGCCTACTTGATTTATCGGAATATCAGCTTCTTTGTATGCTCGTTTCAAGCATCTTATCTGACCTGCCTTTCTTGGTGCATAAATACTTTTAAACCTCCCATCACTTGATGCCCCCAAGCCTCTAATGACTGCATATATCTTATCTCCCGCAGCTTCTGCATCCGACAGTCTTTTTAAGGCAAGCATAGCGATTCCTTCTCCTAATATAGTTCCGTCTGATGCTGTGTCAAATGGAGTAATGGCTTCTGACGGGCTTAATGCCGGAGTTTTAGAAAAACACATATACATTAATATGCTGTTTTCTGCATCACAACCTCCAGTTAAAATCATATCAGCACGACCACTCTGCAACTCATCTATGCTCATACGTAAGGCAGCCAGCGAACTGGCACAGGCAGCATCAACAGTGCAGTTGGTGCCTCCCAAGTCAAATCGATTGGCTACCCTTCCGGCAACTACATTGCCAAGCATACCCGGAAATGAATTTTCTTCCCAAGGAGCAAAAGCTTTTTTATAAGTACCTGTAATGTCTTCGATTTGTTCTTGATTAAATCCCCTACTACGAAGAATCTTCTCGATAACAGGTGTTTGCAGACGGTTTGAGAGTGGTTGAATAAGTGTGAGGGCACTGGTAATACCTAAAATGACACCAGTACGTTCTTTGAGATTTTCAAATTTTTTATTTTCATAATGTCCTGCATCAAATAATACAGATTTAGCCACACTCAAACTTAGCATTTGAAGAACTCCTGTAACATCTAAATTTTTGGGAGGAATGCCAAACTCTAAAGAATTAAAAGCAACATCCGGAATAAAACCTCCCTTACGACAATAAATTTTATCCTCCGCTGACTTATCGGGAGAATAATAATCTTCAATGTTCCAATGTGTGTCCGGAACATCTTTGATGCCATTATGTTTTGATAAAATATTTTCCCAGTATTCTTTTAAATTACCTGCGTCAGGAAATATACCAGACATTCCAATGATAGCAATAGGCTCGGAATTTCTATTCATTTGTAATTATTTAATATTTTGTTAATAACTGGACTTTGTAGCCCCCAAAAATCAGAGCGGGGAGAGTTGTCAGACGAATTCTTTTGCTAAAAGCGAAGATCTTATCAAATAATCGATGCCTTCTAAAACAGCATTCGTCTGACAACTAAACCACCTGAAAAACTTGGGGGCTACATATTCAACTTGGGTTAATAACTGGACTTTGGGTAATTGAGAAATTAGGGTACGATTGAAGGTAGGAAACAGTCTCAAAGCGAATGTTTTTGTAAAATGTGGAGGTTTAATCATATTGGACTTTGGACAAAATGAGAATTAGGAAATTCGGTTTAAAACCGTAATTTATTGATAATCAATTAAATAAGTTTTATTAATAAAATAAAACATGCAATTAATTATTTTTTGTAAAAATCTAAAACAGAAGGGATTACCTAATTTCCCAATTTCCTTTGTCCAAAGTCTAAAATCATAGAAATACTCGCTTTCAACCGAGAAATTCGCCTTTCAACTCTCTCTTAATTTAGTGGTATCTCAAATTTGTTGAGCCCAATTATTGAGTATATGTTAAATTTGTAGATTTGAGATACTACCCAATTATCTTTACCCTACATAGTTTAACTTCAATCATTTATTGAAAATAAATATATGTATTTTCTTGTAAAAACACCGATTTAATATCTTTATAACCTTAATAATCAATGCTTTGCAGAAAATTTATCCAAATAATATTTGGTAAATTCATAAAATCGTCTTTTGGCAGCTCGAAAAACTATTTTTTGCTCGAATTTTGGGTCAAAAATTTAATTAAAAAAATAGAGTGTGACACACATAAGTGGAATCATAATATAAAATCAAAAAAAGCTAAGATTGGCAAGAGACTCCGTAATGACTGCTTTAGCTGTCAAGTGGGTGGCAATATTTCATAAAAATTGTTTTTAAGTTGATAAAATATTATATTAAAAGCACACTTGACAGCTAAAGCAGTCATTACAGTATCTACAATTTGTATTTATCAAACCAAAAATGCATTTTAATATTAAAAATCCACTTATGTGTGTCACACTCAAAAAAATAGCTTTTTCAAACTCGTGAATGTAAGATGAAAACATTTAACTTAAAATAATGTTTCGCTTAAAAAAAAATTACACAATACAATATTTTAAATAACACTTTTTTAATATAATAATTAATTTCAATTTCGCAGAAGTGTAAAAAAAAGTAACTCACTGATTATTAATTGTTTATAAAATCAAGGTGTTTCTATCTTACAGTCGAGATTAAAGCTAGCTATGATTTTGTATAGCCTTTTGAATTTTAGCTTAACATCGTTAATCTGTCTTGTAAGTGACAATTAAGTAGAAAATATATTACAAAAGATTAATGTTTTATGCAGGTATCTCCAAAAAGCTGCTAATTAAGTAGCTTTTTTTCTACCTTAGCTAACAGTTACGTTAAAAATCATTTTTTATAAATTTTACGATTTACCTTTTAGCTTCAACTACAAATAGCACTTTGCAGACGTTATGACATTTCAAATCTTAACCCAAGTTAAAGAGTTAAATAATTAAAAATACATATAATGGAAAAAAAAATAATACAAGAATGGATGATTGAAAAAGTCGCATCTAAATTAGATTGTAAAAAAGAAGATGTTGATATTGATAGAAATCTTACAGATTTCGGATTTGATTCTACAGATATATTATTAATGATCGGAGAGTTAGAAAGTAAAGCCAATATAAAATTGAAATCTAATTCAATATGGTATTATCCTACTATAAATAAATTATCGGCTTTTATTGAAGATAAGATAAATAGTAAGTGAAAGAAACAAAATAACTTCGACAGCTATATGGCTTATTTTCCCCCTTGAAAACAATTATTCCGAAATATCTTCGGGATGCCCGCTTTCAAGAGGAAAACTAAGCGCAAAACAAGCTCATCAATCTATCGAATTTGAGTGTGACACACATAAGTGGATTTGTAATATTAAAATGCATCTTTGGTTTGATAAATACAGATTGTAGATACTGTAATGACTGCTTTAGCTGTCAAGTGTGCTTTTAATATAATATTTTATCAACTTAAAAACAACTTTTTATGAAATATTGCCACCCACTTGACAGCTAAAGCAGTCATTACGGAGTCTCTTGCCAATCTTAACTTTTTTTGATTTTATATTATGATTCCACTTATGTGTGTCACACTCAATTTATTTAATTTCTTTCACTAAATAAAATCCAGTTTATAACATTATGAAATTATCTTTTGCAAAAGCTATCAATAGACCCGAAAACGCAAAGGGAAACATTATTTTTTTTCATCCCGGAGGTTTACCGGCTAGAGGAATTTCCCAGATAGCTCAAAGTTTTCCTGCTTACAACTTCACGTATATAGAAATAAGACTTGTTTCAAGTTTTATAAATGCTTTTAGCCCCGAAGGAAAACAACTCAACTCTTTGACACAAATAGCACAGGAAATACTTTCAGAGATTTATGACAAAAATGACCTTCCCAGCCTTTTCTTAGGATGGTCTTTAGGTGGAGCTATTGCGTTTGAAGCAGCCCATTTATGGCAAGGAAGCAAAAAACCTGTTTTGTGTTTTTTGGACAGTACAGGTCCACATGCTGCAGACTATTTTATTAGTAAGTGGTTTGGGGAAGCAAATTTTCAAGCATTCCTGAAAACAAGTGGTAAATCAACATTATCTGAATTAGATGCTTCAAAGTGGTTTTCATACTCTGACAAAGGGATGAATTTAAGTTTTATATCTAAATACTTCACTATGTATCTCAATGCACTAAGGGAAGTTAATATTCCACTGAAACCACTCAACCATAGCCCCATTAGTCAGACTGATTTTATGACAGAACTCATGGAGGAGGCAATTAAATACGGTGCTTTTGATGAAAGTTTAAGCGCTGATGGGTTTTATAAAGTCTTTGAGGCTTATAAGGAAGGTATAATTATAAGTATGGTCATTATTATAAGCCACACCTATCAATATTATGACGGCACTTTGCTGCTTTTCAAAGCTGATAATAAAGACTTGGGAGATTCAAATGAGCCACCTTATATGGGGTGGCAAAAACTATTTTCCAAAATACATCCGGTTTCCGTGCCTTACGATCACTATGCCATATTAAGTAGTGAAGCTTCAGAAAAATACTTAATCAAAGAAATATCCGACTTGTTAGAAACTATTTAAGATTGGACTTTGGGCAAAATCGGAATTAGGAAATTAGGATCTTCGGTTTTAAATCGTAAGTAATTGATTATCAGGTATTTTATTTTATTAAGACTAAAAAAAAATTTAATTAATTGATAAAAATCCCGATAACTATCGGGATACCTAATATCGAATTTCCTAATTCCCCAAAGGGGTGCATCTCAAATTGTCGCATATAGAAAAACGCAAAGTATTGTTGTTGTCTTTCACGCAGAGGGCGCAGAGAACGCAGAGTATTGATTATCAGCCCTCTGCGTTCTCTGCGAACTCTGCGTGAAACAATTAATAAAAAT
>CALIZI010000021.1 GCA_938028705.1 uncultured Saprospiraceae bacterium
TACCGTCAGGATACTCACAAGTAGCTGATAAAGGCGTACTTGAATCACATGCCTCAAGTGTGGGTGAGGGCCAACTGTGTGTACCTTCACAATTTTCATCCGCATCTACTGTCGCACTTGATGTATCTGAACCATTACATACAATTATCGGATCAGGCGTACCTACTGTGACTACAAATGTACAAGTAGCTGTATTACCCGCTGCATCTGTAGCTGTGTAAGTTAGTGTAGTCGTACCTATCGGGAAAGTACCTGTGTTATTAGCATCAAGTGTTACACCATTGTCTGTCGTAGGTCCGCTAAGGACTACACAATTACAATCGTCTGTGTATGCACCCGTAGATGGGTCGTCAGGATTTTCAGGAGCAATCGGATTGCCGTCTGCATCAACTGTTGGTGGTACATATACCGGTACAGGTATAGTTACTTCTGCTCCGTCGCAAGTACCTGTTGCTGAAAGATCATCAGGACAAGTAATCAGCGGATCTACATCGTCATTCAATGTAACCGTAGCTGTGCCAACTGCACTGTTACCCGCACTGTCAGTAGCTGTAACTGTTACCGTAATCGGGTCGTCACAAACACCACCGTCATCAAATACTGTTCCCGGTGCAGGGTCTTGTGTGACCATTACATCACAATTGTCTGCTCCGGTATATAATGGATTCGCTGCTCCATTTATAAATTCATCTTCATAGTTTGGTATAGTTACATCACAATCGTATATGCCGTTTTCGCTGGTCGCTTCCGTAACATCCGGTGGATTTACAGTTGGCGGGTCGTTATCTACTACTGTAACACTAAGGTTACATTGTGGTGCAGTAGGATAGGTGATTTGTGTAGTTCCTAATGGGAAGGTATCACCGGGCGCACAAGAACCGCTTGAACCGTCAGGATACTCACAAGTAGCTGATAAAGGCGTACTTGAATCACATGCCTCAAGTGTGGGTGAAGGCCAACTGTGTGTACCTTCACAATTTGCATCTGCATCTACTGTCGCACTTGATGTATCTGAACCATTACATACAATCACCGGATCTGGTGTTTCTACTGTTACTGTAAATGTACAAGTAGCTGTATTACCCGCAGCATCCGTAGCTGTGTAAGTCAATGTTGTTGTACCTATTGGGAATACAGCAGTGTTATTCGCATCAAGCATTACACCATTATCTGCGGTAGGTCCACTAAGCACTACGCAATCACAATCATCTGTATATGCGCCGGTAGCAGGATTTGCAGTATTCATAGGAGCACTTGGCTCGCCTGTAGCAGGGTCAACCGTTGGCTCTACATATATCGGTACAAGAATAGTTACTTCCGCTCCGTCGCAAGTACCTACTTCTGTAACATCAGCAGGACAAGTAATGAGTGGATCGACATCATCATTCAATGTGACGGTAGCTGTACCGACTGCACTGTTGCCTTCAGGATCGGTAGCTGTAACTGTTACCGTAATCGGATTGTTACAAACACCACCATCATCAAAGACTGTTCCCGGTGCAGGGTCTTGGGTGACGGTTACATCACAGTTGTCTGCTCCGGTGTATAATGGATTCGCTGCTCCATCAATGAATTCGTCTTCGTAATTCGGTATGGTTACATCACAATCATAAAAATCATTATCACTTGTTGCCTCTGTAACATCTTGTGGGTCAACAGTAGGTGGTGTATTATCCACTACTGTAATCGTAAAATTACATCCGGGAGCATCGGTATAGTTCACACTAGTTGTACCAAGTGGGAAGTTATCGCCTGACGCACATGTACCCGTTGAACCGTCGGGGAAGATACATGTCGGAGATACTGGAAATTCGTTATCACAATTATCAACAAGTATAGGATCTGTCCATGTATGTACTGCTTCGCAATTAGCATCAGCATCAATGGTTACGTTGACGTTTGTTCCATTACATTGTGGTGTAGGTGGAGCATCATTGACTACTGTAACTGTAAATGTACACGTAGCGGTATTTCCAGCTACGTCAGTAACAGTATATTCAATAGTGGTTGTACCTTCTCCAAAAGTATCACCTGAATCGTGTGTACTCGTAACAGAAGCTACTCCACAGTTATCGGCTGTTGGTGGGTCTGGCCACGTTGCAACAGCATCACAATTCGCTCCTGCACTTAATGTTATATCGTCAGGACAGTCAACAGTCGGGTCTTCATCATCAATTAAAGTTAAGGTAACAGAACAAGTCGTTGAATTACCCGCATTGTCTGTTACAGTAATAATTACATCTTGTGTAGAGTTGTGGCTTCCACCCCAAGCAGTTCCCGGTGCAGGATTTTGAGCGGCAGTAGCTTCACAATTGTCAGAGAAACTGCCATCGGTACCTGCTACAAGCGCAGGGATGAAATCAGGCACGGTAGCTTCACAATCGTAAGTATCACCGCTTGCACTGGTTGTCATAGTAACGTCAGCCGGACATTCTAAGACCGGTGGTTTGTCATCGACAACAGTTACGTCAAACGTACAAGTGGCACTGTTACCGGCTGCATCTGTGGCAGTATAAGTAACAGTCGTGGTTCCCACAGGGAAGAAGTCACCTGAATCGTGGCTGGAAGATTCACTGACTACACCGCAGTTATCGGTAGCTGTAAGGTCGAATGGTACATTTGCACCACAACCGCCATCGCAACTTGCCATAATGTTTGGTGGACAATTGACAACAGGATCTTCTCCATCTTCTACCACAATTTGGAAACTACAGTTATTTGTATTTCCATTTACATCCGTAACAGTTCCGTTCACAATTGTAGTTCCAATCGGATATTGCTCGCCTGACGCACAAGGTGCTTGCGTACCATCAGGAAAGATACAGGTAGCTGTGATACTTTCTATACCGCAGTTATCAGTTCCTGTGATTTCCCATGTAGCCGTAGCGTCACAGTTAGCCTCATCTGTTGTAACAGTGATGGTTGATGGACAATTGGGTACAGGTGGCTCATTGTCTTCCGCAGTATATGTGGTCGTACAAGAGGCATTGTTACCATTAGAGTCCGTTGCAGTAAATGTTACGGTTTCGCTTTCACCCGCTTCGAGTGTAAGTTCAGGAATGTCAACGGTTACCTCAACACCACATGAATCAGTAGCGATTGCACCTGACGGTATAACCAGCACTTCACACTGTCCCGGAGGTAGTGGTATCGTTTGATCTGGCGGGCAGACAATTTCAGGATCTACGAAATCCGTCACGAAAATAGTAGCCTGTGCAAAACAAACATCTCCAGAAGGAGTTGTCACTTCCAAGTCATAGACACCGTCAACAAGTCCGGTACCTGTGGCATCCATGGTATTGTATATGTCACCTTGGAAGAGATTTGACACAGGATCTATGTCACTTGCCAAAACCTCGTAAGTAGCAGAAGGTATGGTTTGTGGACCGGAAACCCAATTAATCATGAAAATACCTACTTCATTGGTAGATAAATTAATGGTAATCTCGCCTGTAAACTCGTCTGCACATTTCAAATCTATGTGGTCCAAACTCAAACCACATAAAAGAAAGGCTGCATTATTAGCATCGGCAGCTGCCTGTGGCAGTGCTGTCTGTACTTCTTTTGATTGTGCCGAAGCAGCAATTGTCAAGAGTAAGAATGTCAGTACACCGAAACATTGTTTGAGTGTACTTCTGAGTTGGAATAGCTGTTGCAGTTCCATCCTCATTTGGTCTAGATAATATGTATAATTTCCCATAGAAAAAGGTACATCTGGAATTAAGAAATAAGAAGATTTAAATGAAAAATATGATTAGTTAGTTTACTAATGCGAACTAAATAGTTAAAATTAAGTTGATTTATCAATAACATGTATTTTTATTTAATAAATTTTCAATAATTGAAAAAAATGTGTATATAGTTGATTATCAATAAAAAGATGTCTTTTAATATTCATTTTGTTAAAAGCATTTTATTTAAATGAATATAAAAAATACTGATAACCAAATTTTTAATAAAAAATCAACTCTTAGTGGGCATAATTTAGTTACTAATATAAATCAAGGGTAAATTTAACTAAAAAAAAATAATTTTTATAAAATCAAGGCAATAATGTACTTTTTTTAATAAAAAATGTGACATGCCATAAAATAATGTACTATTTAATAAAATTGTAGGTGAATACCCATTTCATAGGCTCGGAAATGCAATAATACAATTATTTTCATAATTGTCAACAATAACTGTCATTAAATCGAAGGCTTTTTTTTAATCACTGTAGAGTAAGCAACCATATCTGTAAAATAATAACTTATATAAGATTGTTAATGAAATATTAATAAATTTTAAAGGAGGATTATGATGATAAATAAAATTTATGTAGAAATGTGAATTTATTTTTATTTCGTTTTATTTTTTTAGTAATTGTGTTTGTAAGTTTCCAAGTTATTTTATTCATTTTTTGCTCAATTTATGCGGGAAGGTCATTTTTTTTCAAAGAAAAAGTATCTCTTTGTAAATTTTATGTCAAATAAAAAAAATATTTTCCACCGTTTTGTGACATTTAAAAAATAGTATTTAATGTTTTTTTGTGTTATATTTTATTCCCAAAACTCCACTTTTTTTGAAAAAAGCATAAACACATACAGTTATTTTCATTAATGTGTGGTTCATTTATTTTAACTAAAATTAATATAAAAAGTATTGGCAGTCAGCATTTTTCAAGCAAACAATATATCAATATAGAATTTATCTATATAGTATAAGCCCGCTAAAACATTTCTATTATTCCGTATATGTTTTTTTATATAAATATTTCAAAAACACCTAATATGTAATAAATTTAGCACTATTAAAATGTAAGATTAGCACTAGATTGTTTTTTTTCACGATTGCTTTGTAAATAAAATAATCATACATTTGCAAAGAACTATCGTAACAGCCCACCACTATTATAGCCAAACTAAATCAAGTTTTTAACGAGTTTTCTGTCAAAGATATAACTTTCCATTGACAGAGAAAAAAACCTATTTATCATTATGAAAAAATGTTTATGTTTCGTTGTAATAGCAACGGTGATGCTTGTCCTATGTCCAAATAATAGTGGTGTGTATGCGTATTCCAATGATGCGCTCTTTTTAGAAAACAATTGTGACGAGATAATATTCGACAATACTCAAAGTGCGAATTTTCAGATGTCTTGTGCCTCATCTTGCAGTGCAGTATCTGCTGCTAATGACTGTGGACATGCGATATATGATGAAAATAACTTTTCTAATCCCAATACCCATTCAAGCCTGGGAGGTGGAGATGGCTTAGGATGTCAAACGTATGGATTTTCGACTCCATTGGTTTTAAATACACAAAGCGGCTCTTCTCATACAATATGTACGGAATATACATCAATGGCTTATGAAGCGTCTTACTATTTCCATGTCACTGCTGCCAATCCGAGTTGTGTCAGTCGCAGTATGGCAATATATAATGCCAATACATGTTCGGTAGCATCAGGTGTAAATATCACACAACCTACTACAACCTTTCCCGGTTCGGCTACCGGACTTACTCCCGGTAATGATTATGTGCTTTGCCATACTTATACTTCAAATGGTTGTGCTGATAATTTTTCTTCCAGTCTTTTTGAGGTTTGTGCGAGTATAGTTGAAGTGCCATATTGTAGCTCCGACCCTCACCCACGCGACGCTGCCGTATGCTCAGATGATAATTCGCAACTCCAACTAGGTAGTTTGTGTACTGCTGACCCTGATTTTAGAGATTATTTTCCGAATGGTGTTTCAGGCTTTGCCGCTTTTTTCTATACTGCAAATGGAACAACACTGACCAATTTTCCATCCGGTCTGAAGGCAGGTGATATAGGCGGCAATACTAATATTAGATTTTATGATGAATCTAATGCTGCAAACGGTGGTGACTGTTCTCCGATTAATCTCAATCCCCGAACCAATACTTCCTGTACGCCAATTACAATTCCTGTCGGTATTGTGGGTATAGATGTCAATAGTGTTGGCACCCCTATTCTCAATATAATACCGGACTGCCCGATAATAGAAGCTACTATAACTGTCAACCCTCAACTTACCTCACAAGTATCCGGCAACAATATCCATTTAATCTCCGCAGGTGGAACAATTTGTCAGACTATACCTGTTGGTAGTGGCAGTGGCGGTGGTTATACCAGCGGTAGCACCAGCAGCGGTCTTAATGATGATACGAATAGTACCAATCAAGGTAATGTTAATTTACCTAATACAGTTGGCAATATTAATGGGTATAATCCTCGTCCGGGTCTTACCGGACAGAACTTACCAAGTATTAGTGCAGTCGGTACATACACAATTACTCCACCGCCGCCTTCCGGTTCTTCCGGTTCTTCATCAACGACAGAAATCAATGTTCCCTGTGTGACTCCAAGTGGTAATCGTATTTCGGATACCGGAGAAACGTTAATCGGGCATACAGTTGAAATATCTGATGGCGGCGAATTGATTATTACGCTTGACGAGCCTATTCCAAGTCAAATCACAGTGTATCCAAATCCTGCCAACAATCAACTTTTCTTTAACACCTCTCAGGCAGGTAATTACGCAGTGCATATATATGATACTTTCGGTAAGCAGGTATTCTATACAGAAACCAATGACGATACTCCTTTGGATATTGGTCACTTACCTTCCGGCTTATATACTTACTCATTGGAAAATGAAGCACAAACACTCCGTAACCATGGCAAATGGGTGAAGCAATAAAAGTTAGTGTTTCGATAGTTTCATTGTCTAATGGCTATATGGTTCGATGTTTTCATGGTTTTCGAGTTCGTTAACTATGAAATCATCGAACCATATAAGTATAAAAAAACCCGCTCTAATGAGCGGGCTTGCTTTGCATATTGTTTATATAACCAATTGTACTGAAATTTCTATTTTGTAATTACTAGTTTTTGAGGTCTTGCGAACCAATTATCACCATTGATCTGCAACAAATATATACCCGGTGACAATTCTTGAGGAATAATACAAGAAATGGTATTTGCTCCTTCGTCCAATCCCAGCTGCTTTTCATATAGTACACTTCCTAATACATCCATCAAAACTAATCCGGCAAAAGTTTGCACCCTATCGGTATAGACCTGTACCCTGAGAGCTTGTCCGGTTTTTATCGGATTGGGATATACACTTGTAATACCATTGATAATATCCGGTGAATAACAATCACTATCCACTTTGATAACATCAGAATATTCATAACTCCCATCTAAATCTACAGCTTTGAGTCTATAATAATTGTACACTCCAACCCGCTCGTCAATGTATAAATAATCCATCGGCAATTGTGAAAATCCCGTAGCCTCTACCCTACCTAAATCGCTGAAAATCAGTCCATTTGTACTCTCTTGAATGATAAAATAATTACTGTTTGTTTCCGTAGCTGTTTGCCAAGTCAGTTGAATTTCGCAATCATCCGCTATGCCTTCAAAAGAAGATAACTCAATGGGCAAAGGCTTACAAAGTTCCGAGATACATCCTTGCAAATCAGAGAAATCACCTTCTCTCATAATGTAATACCGCTCCTCAAATCTCTCGCTAATAAAAGTATATGGAAAAAGGTTTCTGCTATGCCATTTCAAATCCACACAACTGGTCGTATCAATAATATCAAAGCCCAACCTTCCGACACTTACCCACTCTGTACCTATCTCATAGCCAACACCTCCAACCAATTCAAAACCATAGGATACCACCGTATCCACAGAACCAAGCAGTGCGTGCGGAGAGTAAAAACTTGGCGCATGGACACCCTCCGTAATATTCCCGGATATATCAAGTTCTTCTACCACACGTGGATTCGCTAACACTTCCCGATTAAAAGAAAAACGATAGTTTTGGTCTGCTAATCTAAATGTACTGTTTGCATCTGCTGCCTTAATTTCTATATCAAAATATGCTTCATTAATAGCACAATCGGAAGACTGTCCTATCTGAAATCTGACATCATATACGCCATTTTGTGCAGTCAGTACACAGACTGGTGATAATAATAATATAACAAATACCCATAAAGTAGTGGTCTGTTCTCTGCTCATAATTTGGACTTAATCAACTTGTCTGTAATTCATTGTTTCCTGTATAGTTGATGTCAATCCTCAAAAGGTTGCAAAGCATATATTATTTCGACATGTAGTCATAGGCTAATTACCGGTATTTAATACCTTCCCAATTCAAACTCAATTAATTGATAATCAAACTTTTACACAAAAGAAATATTTATTTTTAAAATAGTAAAAAAAATCAATAATTCATCAATAAATTTATTCACGATAATTATTAATTATTAAAATATTTTCATTTTGTAGTAAATAATTATATCAACATTTTTTATGTTAACCCAAGTTGAATATGTAGCCTCCAAGTTTTTTTAGGTGGTTTAGTTGTCAGACGAATGCTGTTTTAGAAGGCACCGATTATTTGATATATCTTCGCTTTTAGAAAAGAATTCGTCTGACAACTCTCCCCGCTCTGATTTTTGGGGGCTACATATTCAACTTGGGTTAAAAGTAAAAAATCTCATTATTTTTAATTTTATACAAAACAAAACGGGCATTTTCCATACTGGAAAATGCCCGTTATTTTTATGCGTTTGAGTAGAAAAATTATTCTACCGAATCTGCAACTTTTTCTGCGTGTTCTTGCTTGGCAGCTTCTCTGAATCGTTTGTCTTCTTCTCCAATGACAATCAAATCATTGTATTTCCTCATACCTGTTCCGGCAGGTATTTTCTTACCGACAATAACGTTTTCTTTCAAACCAAGCAAATAATCGCGGCGTGCGCCTATCGAAGCCTGACTCAATACTTTGGTCGTTTCTTGGAACGAAGCCGCTGAAATCCAACTACTCGTACCCAAAGAGGCTCTCGTGATACCCTGTAATAAAGGACTTGAAGTCGCGGGTACTGCATCGCGGTGTTGTACCAGTTTTTTGTCTGAACGGCGAAGCAATGAGTTCTCTTCGCGCAACTGACGCAATGTCACAATTTGTCCGGCTCTAAGATTCGAGGATTCGCCTTGGTCGGTCACAACTTTCTTGTCGTATATCCAATCATTTTGCTCCAAGAACTCGAATTTATCGACCGCTTCTTTTTCCAAGAATGTCGTATCGCCTGCATCTTCAATCATTACACGTTTCATCATCTGACGTACAATGACCTCAATGTGTTTGTCATTGATATTCACACCCTGCATACGATAAACTTCCTGTACACCGTTGACCAAGTGAGACTGTACGGCGAAAGGTCCTTTGATATTCAAAATATCGCGTGGCGCAGTAGCTCCGTCCGAGAGTTGGAATCCGGCACGTACAAAGTCACCGTCTTGAACAAGGATGTGCTTGGAAAGTCCGATAAGGTACTTACGACGTTGTCCGGTTTTTTCATCTGTGACGATACATTCTCTGTTACCACGCTTGATTTTACCGAAGGATACGATACCGTCAATCTCCGAAACAACGGCAGGGTTCGACGGATTACGCGCCTCGAATAGCTCTGTAACACGCGGCAGACCACCCGTAATATCTTGGATTTTACCTAATGCACGCGGTATCTTCGCTATGGTTTGTCCGGGTATGACCGACTGATTTTCTTCTACATTCAAGTATGAACCTACCGGAAGGTTATACGCTTTCAAATCTTCGCCGTTCTTATCTGTGATTTTTACGACCGGTATTTTCTTCTTATCTTTTGTTTCAATAATGACTTTCTCGCGGTAGCCTGTTTGCTCGTCCACCTCTTCACGATAAGTGACTCCCTCTTCGATAGCATCGTATTTGATGATACCACCAAACTCGGATATAATCTGTGAATTGTATGGATCCCACTCACATATAACGTCACCTTTTTTGACCTTACTACCTTCGGAAATATTCAAAATAGAACCATAAGGAATATGCTCGGAGTGAAGCTGACGTTTGGTTTTGGGTTCTATAATTTTTACTTCCGCAGAACGTGCCAACACGATTTCTTTCTCTTCTCCATCACTTTTATAGGTAATCGTACGCAAACTGTCGAACTCAATGACTCCATCGAATTTGGCATCCAATTGTGACTCGGTAGTCGCACCACTTACCGTACCACCAACGTGGAATGTACGAAGGGTCAACTGTGTACCCGGCTCACCGATGGATTGTGCAGCAATGATACCAACGGCATCTCCCATTTCGGCAACACGCCCTGTGGCAAGGTTTTTACCATAACACAAGCGACATGCGCCCCGGCGTGTTTCGCAAGTGAGTACGGAACGAATTTCGATAGATTCTATACCGGCTTCGTCTATGAGTTTGGCTTGTTTTTCATTAAATATTGTTCCTGCCTCTACCACTAACTCATTGGTCGTTGGGTGATATACATCGTGCAGGCTGGTACGCCCTTCGATACGCTCACTCAATGCCTGAATGATTTTTTCATTATCTTTCAATGGCTGAATGGTAATTCCGCGCAAGGTGTTGCAATCGTGTTCACGAATGACCACATCCTGTGCTACGTCCACCAAACGACGGGTCAAGTAACCCGCATCGGCAGTTTTGAGTGCGGTATCGGCGAGACCTTTACGCGCACCGTGTGTAGAGATAAAGTATTCGAGTACCGATAGTCCGTCAAGGAAGTTGGCAAGAATCGGATTTTCGATAATCGCGCCCCCTGTATCACCTGATTTTCTTGGTTTTGCCATTAAGCCTCTCAATCCGCACAACTGCTTAATTTGCTGCTTGGAACCACGCGCCCCCGAATCCAACATCATAAATACCGAGTTGAAACCTTCCTTGTGTTCGGCAAGTTCCTTCATCAAATTTTCGGTAATACGATTATCAGCATAGGTCCATTTATCAATAATCTGATTGTAGCGTTCATTATTGGTGATGAGCCCCATGTTGTAATTTTCCCATACCTCATCCACTTCTTCTTGTGCAGTTTTTAAAGTTTCTGCTTTGAGTGTCGGTGTGATAAGGTCAGGTAAGTTGAAGGACAATCCACCTTTATATGCCCACAGGAAGCCCATGTCTTTGATGGAATCCAACAGTACGGCTGTGGTTCTGAAATCGGTACGTTTGAGGATTTTACCAATGACTTTTCTGAGGTCTCTTTTACCCAGTTGCTCATTGACAAAGGGTAAAGTATCGGGTACACTTTGGTTGAAGATAACACGACCTACGGTGGTCTCGATAAGTTTTTTGACCAAATTACCTTCTTCGTCTTCCACTAATGCTTTGACGTGTATCCATGCGTGCAGGTCAATCATGCCTTCATTATAAGCAATGATGACTTCTTCCGAAGAATAGAATTTGCGCCCTTCGCCTCTTACTGTAATTTTCTTCGATGAGCGTTTTCCTTTGGTAATATAATAAAGTCCGAGTACCATATCCTGAGAAGGCAGGGTAATCGGCGAGCCGTCTTGCGGATTGAGCATGTTGTGTGCCGAAAGCATCAATACTTGTGCTTCCAGAATGGCTGCATTGCTCAAAGGTACGTGTACCGCCATTTGGTCACCATCGAAATCGGCGTTGAATGCCGAACAAACAAGCGGGTGTAGCTGAATGGCTTTACCTTCAATCAGTTTGGGCTGAAATGCTTGAATGGAAAGTCGGTGAAGCGTGGGCGCACGATTGAGGAGTACGGGGTGTCCTTTGAGCGTATTTTCCAAAATATCCCAAATCACGGGATCTTTTCTATCTACTAACTTCTTGGCAGATTTGACCGTTTTGACCACTCCACGCTCTATGAGTTTTCTGATAACGAATGGCTTGAACAACTCCGCTGCCATACCTTTCGGAATACCACATTCGTGTAATTTTAAGGTGGGACCAACCACGATAACGGAACGACCTGAATAGTCCACACGTTTACCGAGCAGGTTTTGGCGGAAACGCCCTTGCTTACCTTTTAATATATCACTCAATGATTTGAGCGCACGTCCACCTTCTGCTTTTACGGCATTGGATTTACGCGAATTGTCGAATAAAGAGTCAACAGCCTCTTGAAGCATCCGTTTTTCGTTACGTAAAATAACTTCCGGTGCTTTGATTTCCAAGAGACGTTTCAGACGATTATTACGTATAATCACACGACGATATAAGTCGTTCAAATCCGAACTGGCAAAACGTCCGCCATCAAGTGGTACGAGTGGGCGCAACTCAGGCGGCACAACGGGCAGGTACTGAATAACGACCCATTCCGGTCTGTTTTCAATACGGGTTTGTCCGTTGCGTAAAGCCTCTACTACGCGAAGGCGTTTGAGGGCTTCGGATTTACGCTGTTGGGAGGTCTCGGTGGCTGCCTGATTACGCAAGGCATAAGACAGTTCGTCAAGTTGGAGACGACCCAATAGATCCTTGACCGCTTCCGCACCCATTTTTGCTAAGAATTTGTTGGGGTCATCATCTTCGAGCAATTGATTTTCTTTGGGCAAACCCTCCAATATCTCCAGATATTCTTCCTCTGTGAGCAAGTCCATTTTCACAATACCATCCGGCTCTTTGATGCCCGGCTGTATGACCACATAACGCTCGTAGTAGATAATCGTTTCCAGTTTTTTGGACGATAATCCCAAGAGGTAACCAATCTTATTCGGCAATGATTTGAAGTACCATATATGCACGACAGGCACCACCAGTTTGATGTGTCCCATACGTTCACGACGTACTTTTTTCTCGGTCACTTCCACTCCGCATCTATCACACACAATGCCTTTGTAGCGAATACGTTTGTATTTTCCACAGTAACATTCATAATCCTTAACCGGACCGAATATACGCTCGCAAAACAGTCCGTCTCTCTCCGGCTTGTAGGAGCGATAATTGATAGTTTCCGGTTTTAATACTTCACCATAGGACCGCTCCAAAATATCGTCGGGCGACGATAGGGCAATGGTGATACTATCAAAATCGTTGTTTACCTTATTATTAGATACGTTTTTTTTAAAAGACATATATTTTTAGTTGACTGGTTGATTAGTGTATCGGTTGTCAGATTGACTATACTGTGTAATATTTTATGATGAAAAAAATTATAGCTTGTGTGTTTTTTACTTATAATACCTTCCACTCCAGCAATAAATTCTTCTCAAGTTTCTGTTTCATCATTAGTTTTCACCAATTTTTACGATGAATAATTATAAACTTCGTAATCCATTAATGCTACACCTTTCTCTTCGTAATGCTTATTAAGCTCAATTAATTTTTTTTTATTGAATGACGGATTATTAAACCATGATATAATTTTATTTAAATCCCAATCATAATAAACAAAGACGGTATGCTCATCTAAGATAAATTGACCTAGCAATAGTGGCTGATTATTTTTTTCAAAATATTCCTCTAAATGAATCAGCGTAGATAAATATCCTTCGACCATCTGCATGGCTCTCTTTCGTCTGACCATCAGATTATAATTATCTTTATCAATAGGCATGCTATCAAAAAAATACTCTTGCCGTTTGAGACAAGGAAGCATTTGTTTCGATAGTTCTTTATCCTCGCTCAATTGTGAAAAGATAAGGTCATGCTTGTTAAAACTTGCCACCATCTTTGTATCTTTGTGAAACCGGATCGAATACAGGCTTCGTTTCCGGCTCAGTAATCATAGAAACTTTTGCATCTAATATCTCACCTATAATGAGTTTTTCCGATTCGAAGGAAAAATCAGGTGAATATACAAGTTCGGATATTTTAAATTCTTTTTCAAGTATAACAGCTTTTCCCGGATTGTCAGTAAGTGCCCAATCTTCAGCTACCCATCTTTCTGTTGACCAAGAAGTATAGATACTATCTGTCTCTCCCATATTATGTTGATCGGCTGTCTTATCACCACCTTTTGGTCTGACTATTCCCTTTACAGCATCTTTGTATTTAACATGATTACCTGATACGCCTCTATAAAGTGTAATTTTCTCATTCGTGTTAGTGGATTCCGGCACCTTGGTTTTTTCATTTGGTGTGTGAGGAATGACAAGCATTTTAAAAATACCTGTCGTCCTATATTTTAGTAGTCAATCTGTGTCGAACACTACCTAAATTTTTACTTTTATTTGTAAATGGAAGCTTGGTCAATTTTAGTTTCGTTCTTGTACGATTCTAAATTTTCAAATAGTAATTAATGTCTGCCCTTTGCACCTGCTACATGTAATTTTATGGCTTCTTCTAAATTTTTATCTTTCATTAATTTTGGAATTTACTTATCAGACAATTACCTTTTCCCGACTCATCACTCGTTTTCACCAATGCACTAATTAAATGCTTACCCGTAATATCCGTTTCTTCTATATTATTTGTAAATGATTTTACCAAAATGGAAAATGTGTTATTATCAGGTATTCCACTAATCGCTACTGCATCAATCTTCATTTCAATATCGGGCTGTTCTTCTATAATACATTGCAAATCAGGTACTAATTTCCCTTCAATCAAATCACCATCAATCGCATACGCTTTAAGTTTGCTTAAATACGTTTTATTTAATATTTTAAATTTTAAACTCACATTTCTGTTAAATTTTATTGATTTTCAATTAATAATAAATAATTTAAAATTAATATTTTATTAAAAACAATTTTAAAAACAAAATTATATTTTGAATTAGCTTGTGAAAATTTTGAATTTCAATAAGAAAAATGACCTCATTCGGAACATTTAATAACTCGAAAAAATTTAACAGAAATGACAGTTTTAAATCACTCACTAAGCATTAATCAAATTTCACATCAAGTGCCAATCCGCGCAATTCGTGTACCAATACATTGAAGGATTCAGGGATACCCGGCTTGGGTAAATTGTCTCCTTTTACGATGGCTTCGTAAGCCTTCGCACGTCCGACGATGTCATCAGATTTGATGGTCAAAAGTTCTTGTAAGATATTGGATGCACCAAAGGCTTCCAATGCCCACACTTCCATTTCACCAAAACGCTGACCACCAAATTGTGCTTTACCACCAAGCGGCTGCTGCGTAATGAGCGAGTAAGGTCCGATAGAACGTGCGTGCATTTTATCATCCACCATGTGCGATAATTTCAACATATAAATCACGCCTACGGTAGCTTCCTGATGGAAGCGGTCGCCCGTTTCTCCATCGTATAAGTAGGTCAGCCCGTAAGCGGGTAATTCTGCTTTGTCAATATACTCTTGTACCTGAGCATCTTTTGCGCCGTCGAAGATGGGTGTGGCGAATTTGACTCCCAATTTGAGTCCTGCCCAACCGAGTACGGTCTCGAATATCTGTCCGAGATTCATACGGGAAGGTACACCGAGCGGATTGAGGCAAATATCAACCGGCGTTCCGTCTTCGAGGAAAGGCATGTCTTCCATACGCACGATACGCGATACAATACCTTTATTTCCGTGACGACCCGCGAGCTTATCCCCTACTTTGAGTTTACGTTTTTTGGCTAAATACACTTTTGCCAATTTGAGTACACCCGCCGGAAGGTCATCACCAATACTGATGTTGAATTTCTCGCGCTTGTAGCTACTGATTTCTTCATTGATTTTAATCGTATAATTGTGCAACAAGCGTTTGACCAAGCCATTGGTGTGGTCATCTTCCGTCCAATTTGAATAATCAATCGACGTATAATCCAAGTCTTTCAAGTTCTTCTGTGCGAATTTTACACCCTTCGGTAGTTTTTCTTCATTATAAATACTACGCAATCCGGCAGATGTTTTGCCTTTGAGTAATACTAATAATTTATCTACCAATATGGCTTTGAGTCCATCCGTTGCTCTGGTGTGTACCTCATCCAGTTTGGCGAGATCTTCTTTCTCTTTCTGCTTCTTCGCTTTATCTTTTTTCGCCCTTGCAAAGAGTTGCTTATTAATAATAATACCTTTGGTAGAAGGCGGTGCTTTCATCGAAGCATCTTTTACATCGCCCGCTTTATCACCAAAAATCGCACGCAAAAGTTTCTCTTCCGGTGTCGGGTCAGATTCGCCTTTCGGCGTAATTTTACCAATTAAAATATCGCCCTCTTTCACCCATGCACCAATGCGAATAATACCGTTTTCGTCCAAATCTTTGGTAGCTTCTTCGCTGACATTCGGGATGTCATTGGTGAGTTCTTCTTCTCCCAATTTGGTATCCCGTACTTCCATATCAAACTCTTCGATGTGAAGCGAGGTAAAAATATCTTCCCGAACTACACGCTCGGAAATCACAATGGCATCCTCAAAGTTGTAGCCTTTCCAAGGCATAAATGCCACTTGCAGGTTTTGTCCTAATGCCAACTCACCGCCTTGTGTAGCAAAGCCTTCACAAAGTATCATACCGTTATTTACCTTATCCCCTTTTCGGACGATAGGCTTGAGATTGATACAAGTACCCTGATTGGTACGTTTAAATTTGGTGAGTTTGTATGTTTTTAAATTATCATCAAAACTAACAAGTTGGTCTTCGTCAGTTCTGTCATAACGAATCACAATTTCATTAGCATCCACATATTCTACTTCTCCTTTTCCTTCTGCATTAATCAACATACGTGAATCTCGCGCTACCTTACCTTCTAATCCTGTACCGATAATCGGTGAAACAGGCTTAATCAAAGGTACTGCCTGACGCTGCATGTTCGAGCCCATGAGTGCGCGGTTCGCATCATTATGAGATAAAAACGGAATGAGGGAAGCGGACACCCCGACAATCTGATTGGGTGCTACATCCATAAATTCGATACCGTCATCATTCGGGTCAAGCACAGGGAAGTCACCATGATTACGACATTTGACACGCTCACTGAGGAAAACACCTTTTTTGTCCACGTTCTTTGTGGATTGGGCGATGGTTTTCATATCCTCTTCTTCGGCAGAGAGGTATTGAAGTCCTGTGACGTTGACTTTACCTTTTTTGACCGGACGATATGGCGTTTCGAGGAAGCCCATTTTATTGACCTTCGCATGTACACACAAAGTAGAAATCAAACCAATATTCGGTCCTTCCGGTGTCTCAATCGTACACAGGCGACCATAGTGAGAGTAGTGAACATCACGCACCTCAAAACCCGCACGCTCACGCGAGAGACCACCCGGTCCGAGTGCCGAGATACGGCGTTTGTGGGTGATTTCGGAAAGTGGATTGGTTTGGTCAAGGAATTGCGATAATTGACTGGTACCAAAAAATGAATTGATAACGGAAGAAAGTGTCCGTGCATTAATCAAATCGACGGGTGTGAAAACCTCATTATCCCGTACATTCATACGCTCGCGAATGGTACGTGCCATACGTGCCAATCCGACACCAAACTGAGCATACAATTGCTCACCAACAGTACGTACACGACGATTGCTCAAGTGGTCAATATCGTCAATTTCGGCTTTTTGATTCATCAAACGCACCAAGTATTTGACGATGGCAATGATGTCCTCTTTGGTGAGGGTTTTTGTACCTCTGTCAATATCTTGTTTGAGTTTGCGATTGATTTTATAACGTCCTACATCGCCCAAGTCGTAACGCTTATCGGAGAAGAACAATTTATCAATAATACCGCGTGCCGTTTCTTCATCCGGTGGGTCTGTACCTCTTAATTGGCGGTAGATATGCTGCACAGCTTCCAATTCAGAATTGGAGGTATCTTTTTGAAGGGTGTTGTATATAATAGAGTAATCCTCTTCGATGTCTTCACGCTGAAGAATGATGCTTTCGACATCTGTTTCGAGGATACGGTCAATATTATCTTCATCAAGAATGACATCTCTTTCGAGGATGACCTCGTTACGTTCGATGGTGACAACCTCGCCTGTATCTTCATCCACAAAATCCTCTGTCCAACTACGCAGGATACGGGCGGCAAGTTTGCGTCCAAGATGTTTTTTAAGTGATTTTTGATTCACTTTTACCTCATCTGCCAACTCGAAAATATCAAGTATCTGCTTATCGGAATCGAAGCCGATAGCACGCAGCAATGTGGTAACAGGAAATTTCTTTTTACGATCAATATAAGCATACATGACCGTATTGATGTCGGTAGCAAATTCCATCCAAGCCCCTTTGAACGGAATGACTCTCGCCGAGTAAATTTTGGTTCCGTTGGGGTGAAGGCTTTGCCCGAAAAATACGCCCGGCGAACGGTGCAATTGCGTAACAATGATACGCTCCGAACCATTGATGACGAATGTACCTTTGGGGGTCATATAGGGAATATTGCCAAGAAAGACATCTTGAACAACCTGCTCGAAATCAACGTGTTCCTCGTCGTTGCAAGAGAGCTTGAGTTTTGCCTTGAGTGGCACATTATAGGTCAAGCCGCGTTGCGAGCATTCCTCAATAGAATATCTTGGCGGGTCAACAAAGTAATCCAAAAACTCCAATTCAAAGATGCTACGGGCATCCGATATAGGGAAGTTTTCCTGAAACACCTTGTATAAGCCCTCATTGCTCCTGTTCTCAGGGGTGGTTTCAAGTTGGAAAAACTCTCTGAATGATTTAACTTGTATTTCGAGAAAATCAGGATACTGTGAATCGTGTTTGATTTTACCGAAATTGATGCGTTCTGCTACCTTAGTCATGTATTGTTGTTTAGCCGAATTGATGGATGTGACTTTTGACGAGTGTTGAAGTGTTGAAGTGTTGAAGTGTTGAAGAATAATTTTTCATTCTATGACAAATCAACAATCAGACAATTCAACTAACTTTAACAATCATCTTTAAGCCTGTGGTAAACGAAAAATCGGTCTTTTCCGACATGATGATAAATACATTATTTTGTCGGGGAAGAAATCTCTTAATTTATGGCTTTGTTGTTCGTTTGAATAATCACCTAATTTATTGATTATCAATACTTTACGAAAGCAATAAGCACCTTTGTAGTTGTTTTCGTTCTATGTTGCTTCAATATATGGGAATAGGCTTAACCGAAAATCCGGTTAAGCCCATACCTTTTTCTTATGCAACAGGCAATACTACCTGTGCTGTGTTGGTCTTACTTGACTTCTACCTCAGCACCTGCCTCTTCGAGGGCTGCTTTGATAGATTCAGCTTCGTCTTTAGATACACCTTCTTTAATATTACCGGGCGCACCGTCAACGAGTTCTTTAGCTTCTTTCAAGCCAAGACCGAGTAAGTTTTTCACTTCCTTAACGACTTTGAGTTTTGCCGCACCTGCTGATTTCAATACCACATCGAACTCAGTTTTTTCAGCCGCAGCTTCGCCGCCTCCGCCACCGGGTCCGGCAGCAATAGCTACTGCCGCCGCAGCAGGCTCAATGCCATAGTCGTCTTTTAATACGTCAGCCAGCTCTTTTACTTCCTTAACGGTAAGACCGACCAGTTGTTCAGCGAGTGATTTTACATCTGCCATTCTAATAAAATTTTAAGCATTGTACTTTAACGGTGGACGACCAACGGTAAACGGTGGACGGCACACATCGCGTTAAAATAGAATTTAATAATTTTCGAGTAATATGAGATTTGTATATTTTTAAAATCCGTAACAATTTTTCAAATATTTCAATTATCTCGCTTACTCGTTTTTGTTATATTTATTCATCATCCGCTTACGAATGATGTGGAAGCCGATTTTTAAATTCAAGTTCAAATTTAATTTGGCTTCGCCAAATTAAATTGCGCTCTGAACCAAGTTGAACTTGCACTTGTTTCTTGCACTTTCTACGCTGCTTCTCCTCTTTCTTCGAGTGCTTTGAGCAATCCTGAAAGGGTGTTGCCACCTGATTGAAGTGAACCCAAAACGTTTTTGATAGGCGATTGTAGAAGAAGGATAACATCCCCAACAAGCTCTTCTTTAGATTTAAGATTGCTTAGTGGTTCTACTTGGTCATCTCCCAAGAAGATGTCAGAATCAATATATGCTGCTTTGAGTACAGGCTTTTCGTGGTCTTTGCGAAAATCTTTGATAATTTTTGCAGGTCCGTTGGACGACTCGGAGAACATGACGGCTGTCGGTCCTTTGAGTGCATCATATAAGTCTATATAAGCGGTGTCGTTGACCTGTTCGAGTGCTTTTCTGACCAGTGTATTTTTCAATACTTTTATTTCAATACCTTTTTCAAAACACTTTCTGCGAAAGTTGTTGATTTGCTCAACAGTGAGTGAAGAATAATCGGTAATATAAAAGTATTGGGAATTACTGAATTTATCTTTTAACGCCTCGACGGTAGCGATTTTTTCTTTAGTCATGCTTGATTAATTTTGAATGAGTGAATTTTGAATGAATGAATAATTTACGATTCATTCACTCTTTCCTTCATAATTCATTCATTATTTGATAGATTTAATGTCAACCGGAATACCCGGACTCATGGTGGAAGCTACAGTGAGCGACTTGACATAAGTACCTTTTGCCGAAGCAGGTTTCATTTTCATCAATGTCGATATGAGTTCACCGGCATTTTCCGCCAGTTTGTTCGGCTCAAAAGAGACACGCCCGACAGAATTGTGGATGATACCGAATTTGTCAACGCGGAAGGCGATTTTACCACCTTTCACATCGCTTACGGCAGCACCTACATTGGGGGTGACTGTACCTGTTTTAGGGTTGGGCATCAGACCTCTTGGTCCGAGCACTCTACCCAATCTTCCGATTTTTGCCATTACATTAGGTGAGGCAACGACTACGTCAAAATCTGTCCAACCGCCTTGTACTTTCTGGATGAGTTCATCCAATCCGACGAAATCCGCGCCTGCAGCTTTGGCTTCGTCTTCTTTATCAGGGGTGCAGAACACCAACACACGCTTGGTTTTACCCGTTCCGTGCGGTAATGAAACTGTGCCTCTGAGGGCTTGGTCGGCTTTGCGCGGGTCAACTCCCAAGTGCATGTGGATGTCAACAGACGCATCAAATTTCGCAGTATTCACTTGCTTGACAAGTGACATTGCTTCCTCTATTGTATATAGCTTACCGGCTTCTATTTTTTCGTTTGATACTTTACGCTTTTTAGAAACTTTTGCCATAACTATTTTAATATAGACGGTAAACGGCTGACGGTGAACGACAGACATTTTCCATCTTTTTTATGAAAAAAACAAAATCGAAAGAGGTGATTCGATTTTGGAAAATTTATTTGTTGGTTGATGGAGTTTATAGAGTTGATTAGTTTATAAAGTAAATTAGTTAGTTTATGCTGTGTCAAACTCTATCAACTTTATAAACTCTATCAACTCTATCAACTCTACTGCTCTTCTGCTGCTCCCCAAGGCGGTGTACCTGTGACCACCAAGCCCATACTACGTGCTGTTCCTGCTACCATTTTCATAGCTGACTCAACGGTAAAGGCATTGAGGTCAGGCATTTTATCTTCGGCTATGGTTTTGATTTGATCCCAATTGACTTTGCCTACTTTTTCCCGATTAGGTACGCCCGAACCTTTTTTAATCTTAGCTGCTTCAATCAATTGTACTGCCGCAGGTGGGGTTTTGATAATATAGGTAAAGGATTTATCCTTGAATACGGTAATCGTCACCGGAAGAACTTTTCCCATACGGTCTTGTGTGTCGGCATTGAATCTTTTGCAAAATTCCATGATATTGACACCTTTTGCACCCAATGCGGGTCCTACCGGAGGGGCTGGATTTGCTTGTCCGCCTCTGACCTGAAGTTTGATAAATCCTGATACTTCTTTTGCCATTTTTATACCTTTGAATGAACTTAAAATGAGTGAATGTAGTGTTCCGATAGTTATCGGGATGAATAAGTGAATAGACTATTACTGCCTTATCATTTCATTCAAAAAATACTATTTCAATCATTCTAAATTTCATCATACATTCGTAAATAATTTTTTAAAAATTATTTTTATTATTTTAATAAAAATTAAAATATATAATTTATTTTATTTAAAAATATTTTAATTTAATATTATTATTGATTGTAAAAAACTATGAACCATGAACCAACAACTATGAACTAACTTAGGTTTGCTTTTCGACTTGCATAAAGTTGAGTTCAACCTCTGTGCCTCGTCCAAATATTTTTACAATTACTTTGAGCTTTTTCTTTTCTTCGTTAATCTCTTGAATGGTACCGATAAATTCGTTGAATGCACCGTCAATGATTTTGACTGCCTCACCTACGATGAATGGTTCGCTGAGTGATTCTCCCGCTTCTTGCGATTCATCCACCTTACCAAGTATTCGATTGGCTTCGGCTTTTTGCATGGGAATCGGATTGGTTTTTCCCAAAAAGTGAATGACATTCGTAATACCTGTAATTGCCTGTACCATTTCTCCGCTGAATTTGCCTTCTATTGCTTCTACCAAAATATAGCCGGGCAATATATTTCTCGCTTGGATAACTTTTTTACCGTTGCGAATTTTATATACTTTCTCTGTGGGGATCAGCACTTGCGTTACTATATCACCCCAACCGGAACGTGAAATTTCTAAATCAATACGTTCTTTGAGTTTGTTTTCCTTGCCGCTGATAACGCGCAAGCAATACCATCTTCTGTCTCCGAATGCCATAAGCTTGCTGATTAACCGCCGTAAATAAGCGTTTTTAGTATAACGCTCGAAATATTGTCCATGACAAATATAATAAGTGCAATGATAACCGAGGCTACCAAGACCAATATTGTGTTGCTCTGTAAGTCACTCATAGTTGACCAAGTAACTTTGGTGGCTAACTCATTGTAACTATCTTTTATGTATGAAATGACGCTTTCCATGATTGGTTGATTAGTTTATTGAGTTTATAAAGTTCATAAAGTTTGCACAGTTTATAGTGTTTTATCAACTCAATAAACTTTGTAAACTTTGTAAACTTTACGAACTAATTGGCACGGGTAGTAGGACTTGAACCCACAGCCTACGGTTTTGGAGACCGTCGCTCTACCAGTTGAGCTATACCCGTAACTAATGATTGAATTTTGAATGCGATAATGCGTTTATGCAACAATAATTTTATTATTCAAAATACCTTATCATTAAGATGCTTGAAGCCCACGACAAGATGTCGCAGGCTTTCAAGTTATATTTATATCGAGAAATCTCTTATTCGATAATTTCAGTCACCTGACCTGCACCTACGGTACGTCCACCTTCGCGAATCGCAAAACGAAGACCTTTTTCCATAGCGATTTTGGTAATCAAGTGAACTTCCAATGCTACGTTGTCACCGGGCATGACCATCTCAACGCCATCCGGCAGTTTGATGTCTCCTGTAACGTCAGTAGTACGGAAGTAGAATTGTGGACGGTATCCGTTGAAGAATGGTTTGTGACGACCACCTTCTTTTTTGCTGAGTACATATACCTCACACTTAAATTTGGTGTGTGGATTGACTGAACCCGGCTTGCAGATAACCATTCCGCGCTTGATCGCAGTTTTTTCAATACCACGAAGGAGTAGTCCTGCATTGTCTCCTGCTTCACCTCTGTCGAGGATTTTGCGGAACATCTCTACACCTGTAACAACAGATTTGAGTGGTTCATCTACGAATCCAATGATTTCAACTGCTTCGCCAGAGTTGATGATACCACGCTCTATACGACCTGTGGCAACTGTACCACGACCTGTAATAGAGAATACATCCTCAATAGGCATCAAGAAATCTTTGTCTGTGTCGCGTGGAGGTAGCGGAATGTCATTGTCCACTGCTTCCATCAATTTTCTGACAGCCGCTACTGCGTCTGCATCGCCTTCCAGTGCTTTTAAGCCAGACCCTTGAATGACGCTGATATTGTCTCCATCAAACTGATAGCTACTCAATAGCTCACGAACTTCCATTTCTACAAGCTCAAGCATTTCTTCGTCGTCCACAAGGTCAACCTTGTTCATGAATACGACGATTTGTGGTACACCTACCTGACGTGCAAGAAGGATGTGCTCACGAGTTTGTGGCATAGGACCGTCTGTAGCCGCAACTACAAGAATAGCACCGTCCATTTGTGCCGCACCCGTTACCATGTTCTTTACGTAATCCGCGTGACCCGGACAGTCAACGTGTGCGTAGTGACGCGAAGCTGTTTGGTATTCTACGTGTGCCGTATTAATGGTAATACCACGCTCTTTTTCTTCTGGCGCAGCATCAATCGCATCATAGTCCATTTTGTCTGCCAGTCCATCTCCCGAAAGTACGGTAGTGATTGCAGCAGTTAAAGTGGTCTTACCATGGTCAACGTGACCGATAGTACCTATATTTACGTGGGGCTTATCCCTGTTAAAAGTTTCCTTAGCCATCGGTTTGAGAAATTTTTATTTGGTGTGAAAAATTTTATTTAATAGTAAAAAATCAGAACTTACTTTTTTGTTTGAGCCAATGAAGGGAATTGAACCCCCGACCCCTTCCTTACCATGGAAGTGCTCTACCCCTGAGCTACATTGGCTTTGTAGAGCGAGCCTATTGATTAGTTTACGGAGTTTATAAAGTTTATTGAGTAATTTGCCTTTAGCAAAGGCATTATAACTATTTAACTTTATAAACACTATAAACTAAATATTGAGCGGAAGACGAGACTCGAACCCGCGACATTCAGCTTGGAAGGCTGATGCTCTACCAACTGAGCTACTTCCGCTTGTATGGAGTGATTAGTTGATGAAGTTTATAAAGTTGAATACTGATTACTTTATAAACGCTATAAACTGATCACTAAACCTGTGGGGGTGATAGGAATCGAACCTATTCAGTCAAAGACACTGGATTTACAGTCCAGCCCGGCTCTCCAACTCCGGCGCACCCCCGAATCCAAGTGATTAGTAATACCAATTCATCTGAATAGGTAACTTAATCTTTTGTTTTTTTATGAAATATAAGTTAAAACTTTTTTTAAACTCATAAGCTACTCATTCGACATTTACACGTCTAAAGAAATGAGCAGTTTTTGAGCCGATGGAGGGATTCGAACCCCCGACCCGCTGATTACAAATCAGCTGCTCTGGCCAACTGAGCTACATCGGCAAAATTCATCTTCTTTTTTGGTCTCTTTTACCAAATTTTTATTGGTTTTTTGGTCGCTTTTTCAAAAACGCTTGCAAATTTACGAACTTTTTTGAAAGAGTAAAGTCTTTTCTTACTTTTTTTTATTTTTTTTCTTGACTTTTTTGTTGTTGTACAAGTAGCATCATTAACGCTTGATACTTGCAAATCGTTCCATATTGCATAAAAAAAATCTGTCCTTTTGAAAAAGGACAGATTTTGAATAGAAAATTTTGCAATTTGATAATTTTTTAAAAATTATCTATGGTTCAGTTTTTCTTTATGTTTGATAAGTTGTTTTCTTAATGCTCCTACCGCACCGTCAACCGAGCCTTCAAAAGTTTTGCTAATTTCTTTAGCTATAATGGTATCTCCGGGTACTTGAATTTTGATTTCGGCTACTTTGTCCTGCACTCGTCCGGTTTTCTCCAACCGGAGTATCACATCTGCATCTATAATCCTATCATAGAAGTTATCCAATTTGTTTACCTTTTTGTCAATAAACTGTAGTAGCTTTCTGTCGGCTACAAAATGTACAGATTGTGTTTGAACTCTCATATCAATCAATTTGTTGGTTAACAATTCTTCACCTTTAATATAAGGTAAAGCTTTCATTCAATGTCAGGCTTTGGGATGCGCCTGTTCATAAACACGTTTTAATTTTTCAATGGAATTGTGCGTATAAATTTGGGTCGAAGCCAAGCTGGAATGTCCCAAAAGTTCTTTTACTGAATTGAGGTCGGCACCATTGTCGGTAAGGTGCGTGGCGAATGTGTGTCGCAATACATGTGGACTACGTTTGTCTTGTGTGGTAATTTCAGAAAGGTGACGTTTCACAGTATTATAAACGAATTTGGGATATAGAGGTTGTCCTTTGTCGGTCAAAAAAAGGTCATTTGAGTTAGTTTCGGGAAAAGTGTTTTGACGGAGACTGATGTATTGCTCTAATATTTTTTTTAGTTGGTCCGAAAAGGGAATCATACGCTCTTTGCTGCCTTTACCAAATACGCGAAAACGACATTTGACCAAATCGGTATCCGCCAATTGAAGTCCAATGAGTTCGGCACGACGCATACCCGTAGCGTAAAGGGTTTCGAGTATGAGACGATTGCGAAGTCCGGCATAACCTGCTCCAAAATCAACATTTTGAAATAATAATGCCATACTTTTATTGGTCAGAAATGTAGGAAGTTGTTTGCTTGTTTTGGGCATCACTATCTTATTCATTGGATTGATGCTGATCAATCCCCGCTTCATGGTATATTTATGAAAGGTTTTGAGCGTGGAGAGTTTGCGGTTAATGGAAGTGGTGGTCATACCTTGTTCTAACATACACACCATCCAAGAACGGATGTGTGTATGTCGAATATCTTGTAGTTGGGATATAGTATAGGTGGTACGTAGATAAAGTGCATACTGTTTCAAGTCATTTCGATATGCCTGAAGGGTATGGTCAGCGTATCTCTTTTCTAATTCGAGATACCGGAGGAAGGATTTAATTGTATTTTTCAAACGGACTACATTAATATTTGGTTGTGAGCCAAATGATTAAATACACTACATCACCCCATAAAATTATGAAGTTGCAAGGAGAAAGTCAAGCGTCTGAACAAATATATTTTTTTATCCCTCCAACTTACGCAACATTTCTGATTTGTATTTCGCTTTGAGGACTTCGGTACGGCGAGCTACTGAAGGCTTTACGAAGTGCTTGCGACGACGAAGTTCTTTGAGTGTACCGGAACGCTCAAATTTTCTTTTGTACTTTTTTAATGCCCTGTCAATTGAAGGACTTTCTTTTACGTCAATGATTAACATATAAATTATTGATTAAGTGCTTTTTATCCGTAAAATAATTTCACTATTTATTTATAATTACAAAACGAATAAATTGTTAGCTATTTTTTAATTTGTATTTTCTCAAAAAAACAAGAGTGCAAAGATATGACTTTGTTTTCAAAAATGCCACGTTTTGAGCAAATTCCAAGAAACAAATTTCAAATCTCAAATCAAATTCCA
This sequence comes from uncultured Saprospiraceae bacterium, assembly GCA_938028705.1. Taxonomy (GTDB): domain Bacteria; phylum Bacteroidota; class Bacteroidia; order Chitinophagales; family Saprospiraceae; genus JAHDEO01. The sequence continues at coordinate 26,868 of CALIZI010000021.1, forward strand.
AAAAAGTATTGCATAAAACTTGCACTTCAATTGGAATCAGATGCGAATGTAGGATGAGTAAAAAGTTTAAAAAATAAAATATTATATTTTTTTACAACATTTAAAATATTGTTTTTTATTGAATTAAAAATTATAATTAAAAATAACTTTATTAAAAAAAAGACTTTTTACACAATCTCGAAATCTTCATTTTGTTTCGTATTTTTACGCATGAAAAAAATACTGAATCACCTCTCCCACGATCCGGTTTTAAAAGCCATCCTCTCCGACAATATCCCGCCACATAGAGGCGCAGAAGCCGACCTGTTCAACGACCTCATCCGCTCTATCACAGGGCAGCAACTTTCTGTCAAAGCCGCTTCTACCATTTACGGACGCTTCCTCGACTTGTACGACACCAAGCCCACACCCGACAGCGTATTAGCCACTCCGCACGACAGGCTTCGCAGCGTCGGATTTTCCAATCAAAAAGCAAAATACGCACATAATGTTGCCCAATATTTCAAGGATCATCCGCTCACCAAAAGTCAATATGATACAATGACCGACGACGAACTCATCACACAACTCACTGAAATTAAGGGCGTTGGCAAATGGACGGTGCAGATGATTTTGATGTTTTCATTGGGCAGACCCGATGTGTTTCCGGCAGATGATTTGGGCATTAAAAATGCAATGGTGAAACTCTATGATTTGGATATTGACGATAAAAAAATACTCAAAAAACGCATGACCGAAATCGCTGAAGCATGGAAGCCCTATCGCTCTTATGCTTGTTATTTTTTATGGGAATCTTTGAATTCAAATTGAACCACGAAGTACACTAAATACACTAAAATCGAACTGACGCAGAAGAACACAAATTATTTTTTACAATCAGTAATTTTCTTGGGAATCTTAGTTTTCTTTTGTCTGTATGACTTTCGTGTGCTTAGTGCGCTTCGTGGTTCAAATATTCTAATATGAAAAAATTATTCAAATTATTTTTAATATTTATTTTTGAAAAAACGGGTATTGACTGGATGTACGCGCTCAAAAAAATGCGAACTTCGGGTGATTTTTTAGGTCGTATCCATCGTGCAGCGCAGATTCAGTTGATACAAACTTATCGTCAATTATCACTTGGTAATCAAGGTAATGCACCTGATTTTTCAAATATTTCTTTTAGAAATCATGCACAAAACGGAGAGGATGGCATACTGTTATATATTTTTTCGGTCATTGGTTTTGGCAATCGTAAATGTATAGAAATCGGCTGCGGAAATGGCGTGGAATGTAATACTGCCAACCTGTTATTGAATCATGGTTTTGAGGGTTTGTTGGTGGACGGCGATGCTTTGAATATTCGTTATGGTAAGGCATTTTATGGGCGCAATAAAGACACTCACACTTGGCAGCCTCGCCTCATACACGCACTCGTAAATGCGGAAAATGTGAATGATTTGATGCGTCAACATGGCTTTGAAGGGGAGATAGATTTGCTGTCGATTGATATAGACGGCATGGATTATTGGGTGTGGAAAGCGATAGATAGTGTGTCGCCGCGTGTGGTGGTCTTGGAATGTAATAATCTGTGGGAATCCGATATTGCCAAGACGATTCCATACAAGCCTGATTTTATTTCGGATGCGCCGGAGTATTATGCAGGGGCTTCGCTGGCAGCTATGAATACATTAGCACGTGAAAAAGGCTACCGCCTGATTGGTGCGAATAAGTACGGCTTCAATGCTTTCTTTTTGAGGAATGATATTGATGCAGTTCAACAATTTTTCCCAGAAGTCTCCCCTACCGATTGTCAACAACATTCGTATTGTAAGTATGCTCAAACTATTAAAAAAGAAAAAATTATAGATAGAGATTGGGTAGATGTTTGATATTCAATGAGTGAATGAGTGAATTTTGAATGAGTGAATTTTGAATGAGTGAATTATTTTAATTTTTATTATTAAAAAAAATTTAATTGCAAATCAACATTATCCATAAAAAAAAGCCACTCAAAATGAGCGGCTTTTTTTGTTTGTGGTACCTCCCAGATTTGAACTGGGGACACACGGATTTTCAGTCCGTTGCTCTACCAACTGAGCTAAGGTACCAACCTTCGCTTTTGGAAGCGAGTGCAAAGATAAAGGCTTTTTTGATTTATGCAAAAAAAACTAAGCTTACAATTAAAAAAAATGTTTTTCAATTGTATTTCTAAGTATTGGGGAGTTTGGGAATTTGTTTTTTGGTGCTTGGAATTTAACCCAAGTTATTCCAAAAAATAAATTTTATACGCCTCATTATTAGCGACTTGCGGGAAATCCAGATAATGGTCTTTAAAGGTAAGTAAATGTGTAATACCGTATTTGGTTTGTAATTTTTTAATATCAGCTTCATTCATTTTTTTGAAATTTTCGTCTGCCAAATCGAATAATTCTAAACCCACTTTGCGCGAATTGACATCTACACCATACACATCCTGAATGCGTGTGTACCAATCTGCCATCGCTACTTTTCGATGTACCAAGACCTTATAATCTACCATCGAACTTCGCTCACCATAGACTTTTAAAGTCGTAAAATTTATCGGATGTAAAAATAATGCACCTTGTGAAGTTTTCTGCTTGGCGAGATAACCGATGTTTACTTCGGGGTCGTCAAAATACTGATTGCCATAATCAAAAGGTACATCCCAAAAGAGCAGTGAGTGGGCAAAAATTAAGACATATAATACTCCTGCACCCACCGCTGCCAAGACCGGAAACGCTAATTGTTGTAATATTTTTTCTTGTAAAAAAGGTAAGGATTTTTCCAACATCGCAAATACCGCAAGCACCGTAAATGCCTTCATCCAAATCGTCATTTTGAACCATTGTAAAGAGGCGACATTGACCTCCGAAAAGCCCTCGACAAGCAGCACACACACACCCATACCTATCCAAGACATCACAAAAAACAACCCGATTTTGACTTCTCTGACGAGAAAAAAAACTGTTCCGAATATCAATAAAGGTATGATAATCAGATAATTATACAAACCAAACTGCGAAGGTAAATAATGATGCGGAGAACGAAACTCAAATAAAATTTCAAAAAACTGTGCGTTGGAAATACCTTTATCTTCAAAAAAGAATTTTAAAAATATAACCCACAATCCGCCCGTAATGATGAATAAAAATACTGCGCTAAAGAACCTTCCCCAACTGATTTTCACCACATCCAATATCCGACCAATAAACAGCACTCCGGCACAAGTCACAAATAATTGAACCCCGATGACGGGCTGTAATAAAGTAGCCAAACCAAAGATGAGCAAAGCCGTCACATAACGCTTTTTCAGCAATTGAAAAATACCAAACAGCCCTATCAATTTGACCAAACTACTCACAAAAAATGAGTTGTAATATAATTCATTTCCACCCAGATTGATACCGTACAGCGGCACAAAAATTACGAGAATTGCCAACCACACCAAGTAGTCCGTTTTGATAAACATCTTCCCGATTTTGTACCACAACAAAAACTGCAACACCGTCACCAAGACGTGCATCAACATACACATCAATTCAAGGTAATCGCCTGATAATGAGAGCAAATACGAAAAAGCAAAACGTTCATTCGGCACTTTGGCGTGTATGCCTTGCAGGTAATTGTCGAGCGGATAGAGGTCAGCATCATTGAGCAGTTTGGCGTAGGCTTGGGTTTGCATCGCGTCATTGCGCCCGTACTCGTAGCCCCATCGCGCCACTACGCAGAGGTAACAGGCGAGTAAAGCAATCAGTAATTTTAACGGATGTATAGTGGATTTCATTTTTTTTCTGAACCACTAAGCACACGAAGGACACGAAAACGAATCAACTCAGAAGGACACAAGTTGTTGCCCCGAAACCTATAAGGTTTTTAGAAACCTTATAGGTTTGATTATCAGGAATTTAAAACAGATTTCAAGATAAATTTCTTCTCAACTCTTTGTTCCCTTTCATGTTCATTTTGTTTTCGTGTTCTTAGTGTCCTTAGTGCTTATAAATCTATATTTTATCAATGTCCAAATCGCCTCCAAGCCATCGTACCAACGTATCTTTTTTCCTTCCTCAATATTGCGTGGTGTATAAGTAATCGGAATCTCCAAAATCGGAATCTTACGTTTCAAAATCTTCGCCGTCACCTCCGGGCAAAATTCAAATCCTTCACACTCTAAGGGAATACTCATCAGCAAGTCGCGGTCAAAAACTTTGTAGCAAGTCGGCTCGTCTGTCAGGCGCGAACCGTAGAGCAGATTAGTTACAAAAGTCACCAACAAACCGCCGTAATAAAAGCGCAATGCCGAGTGGCGTTTGTTCGATTTATTGAGTATCCGCGAACCATACACGACCTTGTATTTGCCGTCCAAAATCGGTTGTATCAACTTCCCGTATTCCTCCGGTGCATACTCCAAATCCGCATCCTGCACAATCACCACATCGCCCGTACATTGCTCAAAACCAACGCGTAACGCATGTCCTTTTCCTTTATTTTTTGGATTCAGAATGGTATTGTATTTGCCATTATACGAAGATAAAATACTTGGTGTGCTATCCTTCGAACCATCATCCACAATGATGATTTCCTTTTCTACTTCGCCCAAATCCACCGCATCTATACGCTGCAAAATCGCGGCAATAGTCGCTTCTTCATTATAACATGGTATGACGATAGATAATTTCATAGTAATGTAGCGCGATACTTCCAGTTCGCACACCGTAGAACGATGCTTCCAGCCCATCCTGCGTTAATTTTACTCTGCATACGTGAGACGCGGACTGGAAGTGCCGCATTACGTAGTGAGCCACAAAGATAATAAAAAACTTCCCATCAAAAGCCCCGAATACAAGACATACATCCGCACATTCAAATAGGCATTTAACGATATTTTTAATATAAAATAATTATATAAAATCATGATAATTTTCTCACAAGCAAATGCAATCACCGTTGCTACTGCCACACCAATCAAGCCCATAATTTGTACCAAAATCAGACTCAATACCACATTAATTACCAACTCAATCAGCGATACCCATAATATCAATCCTGTTTTTTTTAATCCTATTAAAATCGTCTGAGGGAATAATACACGACTGATTAACAGGAGTAAATAAATATTAAAAATCAATGCACTGTCTTTAAAATCAGGATTAAAAACAATGGGAAACAAAATAGGTGCAGCAAACATCAGCCCAATCGAAATCCAAAATAGCCAGCGCATAAAACCCTGCGATTTGGCTTTAATTTCGCTCAACCCGACTTGCAAATTTTCTGCCACACGCGGTATCATCGCCGAGCTAAATGCTGTCGTCAATGCCAATGCCAAAGGCAATTCTCGCGCCCCGTAGCGAAACACCGCAAACGCCCCGCTATCAAAAAACCGATGGATAATCACCCCGTCAATATACTCTGCGCCGCCTGCCACGAGGATGTTGAGTGTCAGAGGAAATGATAGCCACAGATAAGGTTGTAGTATCTCCCAATTGAATCGAAAACGTCCGTATTGTGCCAGTAAAACCAACGTCCAAATCAGCTTTGTTATTGCCAAAAAAATCAGTCCGTACAGGCTGCCTTCAATCCCAAATCCCAAGATGATTGGCAAGATAACAGCGACCACATACAGTCCGAAAGCGTAGAGTCCGAAGCCTATAATTTTTCGCGGTTGATTGGTGAGTAAATAAATATATTCGACTAAAAAAGTCGGTGTATTCAGGAGGACATAAAGGCAGAGTAAATTATAATACGGTAAATTTTCATAATTCGTTAAGCCTTGAATGACAGCATTTTTAAATAAAAAAAACACGCTCACCACAAGCGCACTCATTCCGCAAAATACGAGAAATACATTGACAAAAAACTCACGCCGTTCCGTCTCATTCAAATCGGGATAAGTCGTCAGCATACCTTTCAATAAGCCCGATACCCAGAAAAAACTAATGCCCGTTCCTAAGAAAATCAGTGTTTCATACACCCCGATTTCCTGTATGCCCAAGCCGCTTTTTGCCAAGAGAATATTCGTCAATATCACCGCCCCGAAGCGCAGGATTTGAAAGGCTTGAAGCGATTTGACATTATCAATTTTTATATTGGAAAAAATCGGCATTTATTGAATTTGAAGCACGAAGATCACGAAGAACACAAAAATAAAACGGATAAAAAGAACACAAATTATGGGCATGTTTAGATTTGTTGTAAAAGTAGTTGACACTTTTTCACGCAGAGCGCACAGAGTTCGCAGAGGGTTAATTATCAAATCTCTGCGACCTCTGCGTGATTTACTCAATTTGGAGCTTATGCTACATTGCAAAAAAGTGTCAACTGCAATTCTAAACATGCCAAATTATGGCAAATTAATATTCAATACATACAAAGCCAAATCTTCATCGTCATTTGGCAGTCGAATGATTTTATCATACACAAAACCCAATCGCTTCAACAAATTGATAGAACGCTGATTAGTGGGCAGCGTAACGGCAAGTATTTTTTGGAAATCATGTCGCTCCAATTCATAATTCAATACTGCGCGAGTGGATTCATACGCATATCCAAAACCTTCATAATCAGGAAGAAAAGCAAAACCCGCATCTACATCATCCAAACCTTCGCGTCGGAAAAAGCCCGTTGTGCCAATCGTCACGCCACTGTCTTTTAGGATGACTTTGTACGCCCCAAAACCGTCTTTTTCGTAGCAAGGAAAATATTTTTCAATGATATAATTTCGTGCATCGTCCAATGTACGCACTCCTCTGTCACCGATATTTTTTATCCATGCAGGGGTATTGAGCAATTCTAAGACGAATGGCGCATCTTCGAGGGTGAAACGGGTGATGAGGAGACGGTCTGTGGTGATTTTCATTCGATTAATTGAAATTTTGAATGTATAAATCTAAGTCTGACTTTATTTTTTGGTAGAGAATGCAGGTTTTGAAATCGGTGTTGGTGGAGAGGACATCTTTGATGTCTTTACATTTGTTTTTATAGTGGTTAATTTGGTTTTTTGATTCTTCTTGGTGTTGGGCGTTGATACTAATTTCCTGTATTTTTTTCTTTCTTAATTTGCGACACAGTGGTTTTAAAATCATCAAGACCACGTTATCAAATAAAGTATGTCCATTCATAAAAAGATATGCTGTATCTTCATTTAAACCTGATGGACGAAGTTGTTGAGACAATGCTGCAACTTTCTGAATATCAGAGGGATGACTTTGCTCTAATTCAGCTATTTTGGCTTGTACTCTCTGCTCTACATCTAAAATAGCAGCTTTACATCGCGTATCAATATCTACATTTATCAAGATTTTTACAATGTCAGAAAAGTTAGTTATTGTAAATGTGGTCGTATCATTTTTAGAAGTAAAATACAAAGACCATAATAAGAGCGGATGAATAATATTAGAATATAATTTTAATAATTTTGATAGATTGATTTTTTGTTCGGAGTTCTTTGTTGCACGTACACATACACCTTGTAAACTCTCTTTGTAACACTTTAAATTTTCTGTTGAATACACATACGTTTGAAAAATATATTGGTTTAGATTAATTTCTTTAGAGTTACCGGAATGAGTGGGTAAAAGGTAATCATAATCACTATCAACACACAGAATAAGATGTTTTCCGGTGTTGTTAGCGTGTTTTAAAATTGTTTGCTTCCCTGTAGCAAGACTATTATTTCTTGATAATGGAGTGATGTCAAACACAATATTTTTTTGGGGCTCATAATCTTTTAAAATGTCATACCAGAATGCCTCGTCTTCATGCCCTTCTACGTACACCTGTACACGTGGTAGGGTGTCATTCGGGCGCAATTTTGCAAAGGCTTCGACAAGATTAGAATCAAGATTTTCGGTAAGTCTATTCGGCATTTTCTAAAATGGCTTGATTATCAGTTACTATTAAATCGCTGATTTCCTTTACTTTATCCATCCAACCATCCATAATAATGGCAGGAGAATGTGTCGCAAGAATAATTTGTACATTCGGGTTGAGTTCGAGAATATAGTCTATTAGCTTTTTTTGGACATCAAAATGTATGGAGATTTCTGGTTCGTCCATAAACAATATTGTAGGCTGTTGATCTTGCACTAACGTAGTTAGTAAAATAATCAAAATTTGTTTTTCGCCGGAAGATAACTGATAAGGTGATATTTTTCGTTTTTTTGAACGAAACGAAATCTCATTTTCTGATTCATCTACATGTTTCCCCGTGTGTGAATAGGCTTCATTTAAAATTTTGATAAATTTCTTTTTAGGGAGATTTATAGTGTGAAGTTTTGTTGTACCATTTGCAGCAGTTCCATTTACCTCTAAAGCTCTTTTTCCTAAATCTACTTGATAATTCAAATATTTTCTTTGTAGAAGATAAATCAGCCAGTCTAAATACGTTTTAATTTGACTATCAAATTTTTGTGCCGTTTCTTTGATAAGTAACTCATTATCAATAGGTTTAATGAAGTCAATCGCAGGAACTTCGACTTTCCTAAGTACAAGGCGAGTAAGTGGTTTAGAGGGCTTGTTTTTAGTTGGTGGTTCTTGTACATAGGGTAAGTCATCAACCATATCATGAGGGTCAATTTCATAGAATCCGAGTGTTTGGTCATTATCAAAGGTTAATGTAATGTCTTCCATTTTGTAAGGCTTATCTATGAATTTTTGAATTGCTACCTCATAAACATACCTCAAAACCGTACTCTTCCCACTCCCATTCACACCCGACAATACATTCACATCAGGATGCAAATTCCATTCAAGGTCATATCGCCCCCAAAGCCCTTTAATCTCAATTTTCGATATATATTTAATAGCTTCTTCCATAATTACAGATTGAAATTTTATGCAATTTACAAAAATTATGTATCAAATTCCAATCGCATCCCTTGTCGGCTTTCATCAAAAATACCATTCGAGTATGCCAAATGACCGCTTACGATAGTATGCGTCACTCTCCCCTTAAATGTCGTTCCTTCCAATGGCGACCACCCGCATTTATAGTGAATATTTTGCGGATTGACGGTCCAATGATAACTCAAATCCACCAATGCAAGGTCGGCATGATAGCCCTCGCGTACATACCCGCGTTCATGTACGCGGAAGCACTCGGCAGGGGCATGACACATCTTTTCCACGATGCGTTCTAAGGTGATTTTTTCTTGATGATAAAAGTCCAACATCACATTCAAGGAGTGCTGAACAAGCGGCAAGCCCGAAGGTGCTTTGAAATAGGTGTTTGCCTTCTCTTCGCGGGTATGTGGTGCGTGGTCGGTAGCGATAATATCAAGGCGATTATCCAATAAAGCAGGAAAAAGCGCAGCTTGGTGTGTAGCGTCTTTTATCGCAGGATTGCACTTGATTTTTGTACCAAGTTCGTCGTATTGACCGGCATTGAAATGAAGGTGATGTACACAAACTTCCGACGTTATCTTTTTCTGTTTCAGAGGAATATCATTTCTAAATAAATCTAATTCATCTTTTGTAGAAATATGTAAAATATGTAATCGTGTACCATGTTTTTTCGCTAATTCGACGGCAAGGCTTGACGAAATCAAACAACCCTCCACATTCCGTATTTCAGGATGACAACGAATCGGAACATCCTCGCCGTAACGCTCGCGGTATGCAGCCACATTAGCACGAATCGTCGTTTCATCTTCACAATGCGTGGCAATCAACATCGGACATTCGGAAAACAACTTGTCTAATGTGACAGGGTTATCGACCAACATATTCCCCGTACTACTGCCCATAAATGCCTTAATACCACAAACGTTTTTCGGATTGGTTTTTAAGACTTCTTCCAAATTATCATTCGAGGCACCCATGAAAAATGAGTAATTCGCAAGCGACTTTCGGGCAGCAATGTCATACTTATCTTGCAGCAATTCTTGAGTGAGCGTAGAGGGCTTGGTATTGGGCATTTCCATGTACGAAGTGATGCCTCCGGCTACGGCAGCACGCGGCTCGGTGTAGAGGTCCGATTTGTGGGTCAAGCCCGGCTCACGAAAATGTACTTGGTCATCAATGATCCCCGGTATCAGATATTTACCTTCACCGTCAATTTCGATGTCTGCCTTCTTATTTATCTGATAAGCAACACGTTCTATACGTCCGTTTTCTATCAATACATCGGAATTAAATATGACACCTTCATTGATAATTTGAACGTTTTTTATGATAATTGATTGCATAAAAACTCTTGGTGAAAGATGTCAGACATTTTAAAAATGTCAGACATCTTTTGCGATTATTTCAATTTTTCCAACAACTCCTCCCCTCCTGCAATAGTTCCTTTCATATCATCACTCACATCTTGTATTTCGATTTTTTCTTTTTCTAAATATCTCATAATTTCTTCGTGTGTGCGGGTGTCTTTTTCGGAAGGAAGTTTTAGATTCGCCATCCATTCCATCATGCCTTCTCCGGCTTGTTCGAGGGCAAGAATATGATCGTCAATTTCTTTTTGAACTGCTTTATCTGTGACAGTCTTTTTTTGCTCGCGTAATTGCTTTTGAGTTTGATAAATATCATCCATTTTGGGCATTACTTCATCGTGTATGACCATGACCTCGCGGATGAGTTCTTGTTGGATAGCTTCATTGTTTGGTTTGCAATTGGAAAAGTAAAACATTGAAAAGCAACAAAATATAATGAGTATTTTTTTCATTTTTAAAAATATTTTATTTGTATTTAAATTGAGATTTGAAGTTGAATTTAGCCTAAAACTTGTCAGACATTTTGAAAATGTCTGACAAGTTTTAGGCAGCGATCTGGAAAATCACGATGCATTACTTTCTTGAAAAAATATTATATTTAATAATACAATAAATAGCACGAAAACCATCCCGCCAATTAATTTTTTTCCCTTCCTCATACGTGCGTCCGTAGTAAGAAATACCGACTTCGTAAATGCGAACTTTAGGGATGCGGGAGATTTTGGCAGTCACTTCCGGCTCAAATCCAAAACGTTTTTCTTTAAGGTGGAGACTTTGTATCATCTTGGTATTGAACAATTTATAACAGGTCTCCATGTCGGTCAAGTTGAGATTGGTAAACATATTGGAGAGGAAAGTCAGAAATTGATTACCTATCGAATGCCAGAAAAAGAGAATACGATGTGGCTTGCCGCCCATAAATCGAGAGCCATACACCACATCCGCAAAACCATCTAAAACAGGCTTCAATAAAATATTATACTCCTCCGGGTCATACTCCAAATCAGCGTCTTGAATGATGAGATATTCGCCCCTAGCATGAGCAATGCCTGTATGCAAAGCCGCTCCTTTACCTTGATTGACCTCGTGATTATAAAATTGAATATTGGTATCAGGATGATCGGTGATGTATTGCCGGATAACGGCTTCAGATTCATCGGAAGAAGCATCATTGATTAAGATGAGTTCTTTTTTAATATCATTCACCAAGTTGACCGCACGTATTTTATCCAATATCTTGTGGATAGTTCGCGCTTCATTATAAACCGGAATGATGATAGATAATTGATTGATTTGCATAATGTACTATTGTCCACCGGACAATTATATGAATGCAAAAATAGGCTAATTTTATGGGTTAAAAAAATGAGATATTGAAAGGTGCAATTTACACATTATAAAGATGTCAAACACTTTGAAAGTGTTTGACATCTTGTTTAATCATCGAACGGTTAGCCTTAAAGTCGGTCTAAGGCACCACAAGTTTCTCCGTATAAGTACCTCGTTCCGTTTCCACAGCAATCAAATAAATACCCGATTCAAGATTCGCATTTATCACTGGATTGTAGGATAATATTTGATAAAATACTTCTCGTCCTTGAATATCAAATACCCGCACGACTTTTTCCGAATCATCGTCATTGCCGATATTGATTTGAAATTTTCCATTCGGACTTGGATTAGGGAAAATACTGATAGCCAATGTGTTATCATCCTCAATTTTCGGTGAATTGACGCGCTCAAGATACCACTGTTGCGAAGTCCAGCTTGTGTTGAGTGGTCCGTTTTGTACTTCTGCCCAGTTGGTATTTCGCCCATTGAGGTACTGACCGCCCCAGTTGCAACGCAGTCGGTAATTACTCGCTCCGGCATCTTCCAAAGTCCACATTTGCGAAGTCCAGCTTGTATTTAGCGGTCCGCTTCTGACTGTTCCCCAGTTGGCTGCATCGCCGCTAAGGTATAAGCCTGTCCAGCGATTGCGAAGGCGATAAGTATTGCCCGAAACACGTTCCAATTCCCACATTTGCGAAGTCCACGAATCATTATGAGGTGCTACCCTTGCCGGATTCCATGGGGTATTGTCTCCATTGAGTCTCAAATCACCCCATTTGCAGTACAGACGGTAAGTGCCTTCGGGCAAAATACCGCCGCCACCACCGCCACCGGGGTTGCCTTGCCAGTAATAGCCGTTATTTTTAGCGTGCTGAATAAATTGATTGGTCAGATTGAAGGAATTATCATCCCAATCTCGCCAATCTACCCAACTGATGCCCATGCGTTCCCATGCTTCACCATTGACAAAAAAGCCTTCAATCGGATTGACATAGGGCCAAAAATCGGTGCGTATATCCCACTCCGTACAAATCACGCGATAGTTTTGCATCAATTGACGCACTTTATTCAGGTTGTCGTCGGGTGCATTGGCGTAACTGTGAACACCCACCGAAGCATTCGTCCAATCCACCTCATAATAATGATTCGTAATACCCACAATATCATGGTTCAATGAATTAAAGGTAAACATAATAATATGTCGGTTCGGGGCAGCATTCCGTACTTGATTGTACAGCCCTACCAAGCCGCTTTTGAAATTCGGGTGGTAATAATCATCACTCACAAAAGTCGGTTCATTTACGATTTCATAGTAAACAAGCGGGTTGTCGGCATACCGCCAGGCGATTTCTCCCCAAAATTGATTGACCGGAGAAAAATTATAATACAAATTGCTCGTACCTTGTTCGTCAATATTATGATAATTGATAATAAGATTCATACCCGTTTCATTGGCATTTTGTACGCATTGGTCAATATAAGGACGCACTTCCGCAGGTGACCAATGTTGAAAACCATTGTCTCTGTACCAAGGATCTACCCAACACAGTCTGATGGTATTAATTCCTTGCGATTGCAAGTAATACCAGTTATTAATATCAGTGGCAAAACTGTTACTTTGAGGAAGATGTTTGGCGAGCATCATAGGTGCGCCGCGCATTTGTTCTCCATTAGCATCGAATAAAGTCCCTTGTGCAAATAGGGCGCAGTTCATTAGGGTGAAAATTGCTATAAATATTAATTTTATTTTATTCATAATATATTTTTTGAAATGTAAAATGTAAAAGTGTTTGTATAGTACCTTGACAATGTTATGTTTTAAAAATAAAAATATGCTTGTGTTTAACATGGGATATTTTTTCCGAATTTGGGCTAAAACTCGTCTGACATTTAAATATTGCTGGAAATATAACATCATCGGTAAATTTTGAAAATGTCTGACGAGTTTTAGCCCAAATTCAAGAGTAAAATGCCAATTATATTAAACAAAAACCGAACATGACATTGTCAAGGTACATAATTAATTTACTTTTTATTTTATTTATAATAATTTTAAAATCAATAAAATAGAAAAGAATCACGTTTGTTTCGCGTTAGAAACTTTTACATTTTAAATTTATTATTTTACATTTTACATTTAATTATATTAATTTATTTTTTAATAAAAATACCTCTCGCAAAACGCTCTGTTCCATCTTCATTTTTCAAATAACCTACCAGCAAATAAGTGCCTTTGGCGAGTGTACTGACATCCATCGTTTGCCCTTGACCTTGAAGAGCGAGTTTGCCCGATGTATCGTAGATTTCGTAATCCAAAGGCGTATCAATACCATTGAGTTGGATGAAAGAAGTTGCCGGATTTGGCCTGATTTGCAATTCGACGGTTTCGCCTTGTGTGAGGCGTACATTTCTACCGTCGAGGTACTCCAATGTCCACATTTGACTCCACCAGTTGGTATTCAAATCGTAGGTTTGTACCTCAAGTTGGTCGGGAGTTTGGAGATACCTGTCTGTCCAGCGATTTCTGAATCGGAAGTGTCCTGTACCGGTACTTTCGATGTGCCACATCTGACTCCACCAAGCGTTATTGAGCGAATACACATTGACCGGAGCTTCGTTGTTATCTGCCGTATTGGTGAGATAATTGCCACCCCAACTACATCTGAGGCGATAAGTACCTGCCTGCGCCTCTTCGATATTCCAACGCTGACTATACCAATTCTGATTGAATGGAAATAACCTGACTATTGCATTGGCTTCGTTTGCTGTTTGGTGCAAATAGGTGTTGGTCCAGCGATTTTTGATACGCAATTCACCCACAAAACCCGAACCTCCGCTTGGCGGTGGCGGCGGCGGTGGATTTACCCCCAAATTAATTTCATCCCGCGTAATGACCCACGAATCGGCAAAAGTCTGATAAGTATATTGGTTGTCGGCATAGGCGATGCTGGCTCCGGGCCAACTGTGCCAAGCGTAGGAAAACACAAAATCAGGATATTTGCTTTTGATATTATTGACCATTCGCCTGTAATCATAATTGCCGAAAGCGCCCGAAATTGTAGGTCCAAACTCCGTAAAACCCATTGGGTGTCCGAGCGATTGCATGTCCTGATATTCGCGTGAAGGGTCATAAGTATTGGCATTATCGTCATACAAATCCATACCAACGACATCCACGTATTGGCTGCCCGGATAGTAATTCGTAAGGGTGCGATAGAATGTATTGCCAACAGAATAAACCCAGAGCAAATTGTCCATTCCTTGCTCATAAGTGAGGTAGTTGAACATATCTCTGTACAGGTTTTTATAGGCTTCTTCGTGTCCTTCCCAGTATTTTTCGCCCCACCAGAACCAATCGCCGTTCATCTCATGTAGTGGTCGCCAGAGGACGGTCACGCCTGCATCTCGCAGAGGACGCAGGGCATTTGCCACTTCTGCCAATTGCGCTCGCCATACGTTGTACATGCCGTTGTTTGGGTCGGTTAGTTCCCAGAGACTTTCGTAGTTGTTGGTATCCCATGAGTTGCCGCCCGTCCAGGGGTTGTCAAAGTGCCATGATAGCGTGACCAAGCCGCCGTCGTTCCAATAATTAATCATTAATTGATTGGTTTGTGAGACGTTATGACCATTATCCAAGCCATAATCACCGCCAATCATACCAATCCATTTTCCGGTTTGGTTGCGAAGTTCGCTGACGTAATTATTGTAGCCACTCGACATGTTATTGCCATGTCCCAAGTCTTGTCCCAAAAGCAATTTGTTGTTGCTTTTGTTTTTCAAGCTACTTAGATATTCCAAGACCTGTTTGGTTTTGGCATTGGAATTAGGATTAGCGGGATTTTGTGCTATTGCAATATTTGAAATGAAAAATGCAACACATAAACAGATAAAAGTTAGTTTATATCTCATTGTTCGTAAAAAATTAAATGGTTATTTGACTGTATTGTAACCGAATTAGATAAATTTAATTAAAATATTTTTAAATATGTTTTAGAATTGCAGTTGATTTTTTATATTTAAATTGAAATAATATAAATATAAAATAATAATTGTAAAATATAAATTTGTAGGACGCGAGATGTTTCTATTTTATTTATTTTTAATTATTTAAATAATATAAAAATGAAAATATATTGTACACGTACTACATCCAGATAGTTATCGGGATTTACATTTTAAATTTATTATTTTACATTAAAAAAAAGTGTCAACTACTTTTACAGTAAATTTAAATATGTTCTTATTGTTTAATAAAAGTACCTCTCGCAAAACGCTCTGCACCGTTTTCATCTTTCAAATAAGCAACTAACAAATACGTACCATTAGCGAGTGTGCTGACATCTACTGTTTGCGCTGTACCTTGCAGGACGATTTTGCCGGATATATCATAAATTTGATAATCCAAAGGACTGTGAATACCCGTCAGTTGAATGGTAGAAACGGCAGGGTTGGGACTGATGATGAGGTCAATGGCTTCGCCTTGTACGACTTTCAGATTTCTACCGTCGATATACTCAAATACCCACAATTGACTCCACCAGTTAGGGTTCAAATCGTGCGTTTGGACATCAGATTGATTGGAGGTGTGTAGGTACTTTCCGGTCCAGCGATTTTGGAGTCGGAACAGCCCGTTTCCGGCATCTTGTATATACCACATCTGACTGGTCCAATTTTGTTGATAGCTAAATACATTGACCGGTGCATCGTTGAATGTATTAGAACTATTGAGATAATTGCCGCCCCAGCCACTACGCAAGCGGTAGCTGCCATCCGTTGCTTGTTCGACATTCCAACGCATGCTGTACCAGTCAGCCACGAATCCTTGTAGAGAGGTATTTGCAGCGACAGAATTATCGTTTTCATTCAAATAAGTATTCGACCAAAGATTGCGAATACGCAACTCGCCCACAAAGCGGTCTTGTGTTGGAGGTGGAGGAGGAGTACTTCCTGTAAATGCTTCGAAGAGTCCCCAGTAAGCGGGTTTTTTATTATTATTTCTATCGAATGGTAGCGGGTGATCGACGATATTATCCTCGTCGAATTGATTATCGAAGAGGTCATACCAAGTATATTTGTCGCTCAAGTCCCACGTTTGGAAGTACTCCCCTCTAGTCGGGTTTCGGAGAAAAATTTCAGCAACTTTTTTGTAGGCTTGTTTTTGTCTTTCGAGCCAGTAATCGGAGTTGTCGGGGATGCGTATGTCGAGTTCGGTGACATAATTTTTGAGTCCCATATCGGATATTTCCTGCATGCGTTGTTCGAGTGGAAAATTGGGGTCGAGTGCCAAGTCAGGATTAGCGATGTGCAATTGCCAACCAAGACCATCTATGCGCGTACCCGATGATTGTATCCAGCCCAAGAGTCCTTTGACGGTTTCAAATTTGGCTAAATTGGTTTCTATATGATAGTCATTATAAATGAGTTTGGCATCGGGGTCGGCAGCATGGGCTTCGCGGAAGGCTTTGATGATGTATTCGCCTGTCATAGCCTTATTCCAGTAGCAATAACGATAATTGCCAAAGTAATCTATGGCTTCATTGACAACATCCCATACATCCACACGTCCTCTGTATCTGCCTACCACAGTACGGATATGGTCGAGCATAATCCCCTCGGCTTCGTGCAGAGGTTTGTTGAGTACCCAATCAGGAATAAGTGCATCTTCTCCCCATACGAGTGGGTGTCCGTGTATATCCCAATTGTTGGCTTCGGCAAAATCCATTCTGGCATCCGACCTGCCCCAGTTATACACACCTTCATAGGGATGGGTGTTTGATTTCCAGTAGGTTGTTACGGTAGCTACGGACATGTTATCGCGGTAGAGTTGTGCATTTGCGGGGTCGTCAATTTCCATAATGGGAGACCCAAATTTGATGCCTTGCGCGAGTGCTGCGTCTCTGACTTCTTGTGCATTGGTAGGGCTTAGATATAAAAAGAACATAAGCGACAACATAGCTATGCCGCTACTTTTTGTTAAATGTTTATACATTTTCATAACAAAAATTAATAGTTTAATAATCAAATTATGCGGTATCGAAGGACATAATTTTGCCAGCTAATTTTTATGGATGTAAAAGTGGATGTTGAATGAGGGAAGCGTATGTGTTAAGTGGAAGTATATTTTAATTTTTAATTTAAATTGAATTAAAGCACTGATAATCAATTCTATAAGGTTTTTGAAAACCTTACAGGATTTGTGTATGCCTCATATTCCACCGATTTCTTACATAATTATTGCTTAATAAAAGTACCCCTCGCAAAACGCTCAATACCGTCTTCATCTTTCAAATAAGCAACTAACAAATACGTACCATTAGCGAGTGTACTGACATCTACTGTTTGCGCTGTACCTTGCAGGACGATTTTGCCGGATATATCATAAATTTGATAATCCAAAGGACTGTGAATACCCGCCAGTTGAATGGTAGAAACGGCAGGGTTGGGACTGATGGTGAGGTCAATGGCTTCGCCTTGTACGACTTTCAGATTTCTGCCGTCGATATACTCAAATACCCACAATTGACTTTGCCAATTTGAGTTGTAATCGTGGGTGCGAACATTGAATTGATTGCCGGTATGAAGATACCTGCCTGTCCATCGGTTTTTGAGTCGGAACAAGCCGTTTCCGGCATCTTCGATGAACCACATTTCGCTCCAAAAATTGGGGTCGTAGGAGGCAACATTGACAGGTGCATCGTTGAAATTGGCGGTGTTATTAAGATAATTGCTACCCCAGCTACATCGCAAGCGATAAGTTCCTGCGTCGGCTTCTTCAAAATTCCAACGTTGGCTAAACCAATCGGGGCGGGCTTCGTGCAAGATAACTTCGCCACCGGAGAAATTGCCGGCTTGATGCAAGTAGGTGTTCGACCAAAGGTTTTTGATACGCAATTCGCCTACATAGCGATTTTCGTCAATACCTGCAAATCCTTCGTAAAGCCCCCAAAAAGCGGGTTTTTTATTGTTATTTCTGTCGAATGGCAGCGGGTGGTCAATTCTTCCTTCGGGGTCGTATTGATTGTTATTTTGGTCGTACCAAGTGTATTGGTCGCTCAGGTCCCAAGTCTGAAAATACTCGCCTCTGGTCGAATTGCGGAGAAAGATTTCAGCGACTTTTTTGTAGGCTTGTTTTTGTCGTTCAAGCCAGTAATTCGAGTTGTTGGGGATGCGTATATCCAGTTCGGTGACATAGTTTTTAAGTCCCATATTGGATATTTCGTTCATGCGTTGTTCGAGAGGGAAATTATCACTAAGTACCTCGTCGGGATTTGCTATATGCAATTGCCAACCCAGACCGTCCACTTTTACACCTGCCCACTGCATCCAATTGAGGAGTCCTTTGACGGTTTCAAATTTGGCGAAATTGGATTCTATACCATAATCATTGTAAATCAATGTGGCATTGGGGTCAACGGCGTGTGCTTCGCGGAAGGCTTTGAGGATATATTCGCCCGTCATTGCCCGATTCCAGTACGAATTACGGTATGTACCATCGTCCTCAATGGCTTCATTGACAACATCCCATATATCTATACGCCCTCTGTAACGACCGGCTACGCGGCGGATATGGTCGAGCATGAGTGCTTCAGCTTGATTGAGTGGCGTGTTGAATACCCAGTCGGGAATGTGAATATCGCTGCCCCATACGAGTGGGTGTCCGTGTACATCCCAGCCGTTTTCTTCGGCAAATTGTATGGCTTCGTCGCTTTGCGCGAAGTCAGGCGGACCCGGGTTGATGCGAGTGCTATATTTCCAATAAGTGGGGATAGTACCTACGGCAACATTGTCGCGGTAGAGTTGTCTGTTGGCAGGGTCTTGAAGGGTGAAGAGGGGGGAACCGAATTTGATGCCTCTCGCGGCGGCAGCATCACGTACTTCTTGTGCTTCAGAAGTATGGCTCAGGCATAAAAAAAACATCAGTAACAATATAGACATTACTATACTGCTAGCACTTAGTAAATATTGGTATATTTTCATACAACAAAAATTAATAGATTTAATAATCAATAAATTATGCGGAATCGGAGGGCATAATTTTGCCAATTAATTTTTGTGAATATAGAGCGGATATAATATGGGGGGAGGGGTAAACGGCAGATTTATAGGAGTGTAGTACAAACCTGTTTATTATACATACTTAAAAGAGGAAAATGTAAACAGTTGGTGGTGGGAAGTGAGGTTATTGGATTACTATCTCCTGATTTTATACTACATTTGATTTGTTTTTTTAAAATATAGTTCGTAAATTCGCATACTATAAATAGCAAAATATGGATAAAATAATTTTGGGTGATTGTACTAAAGAATTGTCTAAACTATCTGAAAAATCAGTTGATTTGGTGGTAGCCGACCCACCATATTGGAAGGTGATAGGAGAGAAATGGGATTATCAATGGCGAACAGAAGCTGATTATGTGGAGTGGAGTATCGGTTGGATTAAGGAGGTGTCGCGGGTGTTGAGGTATGGTGGAACTTTTTATCTTTTCGGATATTTTCGGACTTTAGCTTTATTGGTTCCGTATTTTGATGATTTAGAATTGGATTTGAGACAGCAAATTTTGGTGGACAAAGGGATGCGAGCTGTTTCGGGTAGAGCTACAAAAAAGTATAGATTGTTCCCGAACACAACGGAAAGTATTTTATTCATTACTAAAGAAAATAGAAAATTTGTCAAACCGTTTTTGAAAGAACGACAAGCCGCATTGGGGCTTTCTGCAAAACAAATTAATGAAGCAATGGGTGTAAAAAGCAACGGCGGCGGCATGTGGAGTATTTATACCGGCAAGAATGTCTGTGAGCAATTTCCAACGGAGAAAACTTGGTCTAAACTCCAGAAAATTCTTGATTTTGACTTGCCTTACGCGAAGGTTGCCCAAACTTTTAATCCGCAAATGGGATTGACCGATATTTGGAGAGATATTGATTTTTACAAAGAAAAGCGCATTCATTCTACCCAAAAACCTTTGAAACTTATCAAACGTCTGTTACTGGCAAGCAGCAATGAAGGTGATTTAGTGGTTGACCCTTTCGCAGGAAGCGGCTCAACCGCTCTTGCAGCCATTCAATTAAACAGAAATTATATTACTATTGAAAAAGATGTCGATTATTGTAATGTGATGAAAGAGAGAATCGAAGCGGTGAAAAATCCATTGTATAGTTTTGTTTAGTTCATTTCTGCCAAATTATTTAAATAAATCGTTGATACTCACTTCTAAAGCATTGGCAATTTTTTCAATATTAAGTAAAGTAATATTTTTTTCTGCCCGTTCAATCATGCCTATGTAGGTACGGTGCAAGTCGGCTTTAAATGATAACTTTTCCTGCGAAAGCCCTCTCTCTTTGCGAAGTTCCCGTACTCTGTTTCCGAATTTTACTAATATTTCTTTTTTTGAATTCATTACTAATTAAAACGTAAAGCTAACTTTAGTGTTCAACAGCTACAACAGATTATAGTTAGCATTTTTGTATTCAAATAGCTAAGTCTAAAAAGGGCTATAAGGCCTCCATTTTACCTTTAGAAGTGATTTTATAGGCAAAAGGACGACTTTCCCGAAGTGCGATTTTGTTCATTTGCTCCCAATGCGCGACCAACACCTTGACCATATCCCAATATTTGAAACCCGTTTTGGAAGGTGGGCGGAGGTAGAACATGCCTAATCTATGCTGTTGAGATAATTGGCGTTGAAGTCTGGTTTTGTGAATGTTATAATCTTGTGTAATGATACAGGCATCACCTTTACCTGCAAGCGGTATCCATACTTCGTCTTCTGTACCTGCGCCAAATTCTACTACGACAGATTTAACTGTGATTGTGCCGTACTTTTTAAAGTCGTCATTAAGTCCTTGCTGTAAAATATTAAAGGCTTCGGCAAGTGAAGTGGATATATTTTCGTCAATGTAGAAAGTCATTGGGTTTGACAGTATTCGATAGCGGCTTCTACTTCTTCCAACTTAATTTTGTAGAGACGAGCAATGAAATCTTTCGGTTCGCCACCTTTATATAAATAGTAGAGCGTTTGAGGATAAATATTATTGTTGATGAGAACAGGGCTTCCAAATTGTCGTCGCGGGTCAATGACAATGGGCTTTTCTTTACCTATCGGATAATATTTACTTGCCAATGAATCCCTGTTAAAGTCGAGTTTTTCAATCAATGAGTGGATAGCATCCGATTGGAATGGCTTTTTTCCGGTTAATGAAATGGTATCGTTTTTCGTTTTCCAAAAAACTTCATTTCCTTCTGTGTACATACCTTCCAAAACCGCTTTGTGAGCAAAGGGTGTAGGCGTACCATACAAAACCGCGAGTGTCTCGCGCACCTCAAGCACTTCCTGTGTGTGTACACCTGCATCCGCAAGGTGCATCATGGTATGCAACTCTATTAAAGTCAAGAAGTTAACACCTCTTGAGCCGTCCACTTCCCATACATAGTTGCTCTTGAAGGCTTCTCCCAACTCCCCTTTCCAATACCGACGCATCCACGCATAGACCTTACGGTAAGGCATATCCAATATCTTTACCACATCGGGAAAAGGAAAGATGCCTTTACCGATGGAGAAGGGGTTGGTTGGTATGGTGGTGGTTTTGGCTTGCATGTTACAAATATACGGGTTTTTTTGGCGGATATTAAATTTGTTTTTTTTGATGTGATTTAAAAATAAATTTAGAATTATCCTTCAGCTAATAGCACATCATAAATATCACTGGCATCAGCCATTCTGTAATGGATAGTATCATACAAATCATCGGTAACAGAGGTCTGTGGGAAAGTCCATACGAGTTTTTGTTCATCATTAATGACCTCTAATTCCGCACAGTATTTCCAACGCGAAACATTTGTATATATTTTTTTTCTGCATTTATATGTTCTAAATAATTTACCTTTGTAGTTAGTTCGATACGCTTTTCCTAAGACTTCAAAGTCCCCATTCAATTGAAGTTCAATCAGGTTTGCATCTGCTTCTTCCCAAGTCACCACCTTATCTAAGGTCAATCTAAGCAAATTCAAAATGGCTTTATCATTGATATTTGGGTAATTTTCAAGCATAATTATCGAATTTTATAATATTCATCAAATAGTATTCAATGCTTTTAGCCAAGCCTGAAGCAATAATGTAAACATTCCACACATCATTTTTGAAAGATTGCCTGTTTTTCTCTGCTACCAACTCGTACTTATTATTTATTTTCAGAATATCATTAATTAAAGTTTTACAATTTCTTCTTTCGTTGCTTTCTAAATGTAACATCAGACTTTCGACCGTAACTCTAATGTCATTTATTTTCAGCTTAATTTGGTCCGTCGAATTATCAAATTTTTCATAATAATCCAACAGCTCTTTTTTGTGCTGTTTCAAATCTTCCAACAAATTTGGTAGGTTCTCATTTCTCAATATTTTTCCTCTGAGTGCTGCCAATTTAGAGTTGATGATATACGAATAAATCAACACCCCAATCGAAATCAGCAAACCAAGTATCGAACAAATACTGCCAACGAAATTAATGTCTTGCAAGGCTTCCATTTATTATTACGGGAATCAATTGTTTTTAGTTCACTCAAATTTAAGCAAAAAACAGCATTTTTCAAAACCCCATTGAAACTTAATCCTGTACTTAAACTTCAACTCCTCAACTCATATACTCCCAAGCCGTCTCATAAGCCCCATGTTCTTCCACATAAGTCAAAAAATCTCCATAAAACTCATGCCCGCCAATCGTCGCACTATCGCCGATGACGATAAGTTTCTTTTTGGCGCGGGTCATGGCGACATTCATGCGGCGGTAGTCGGAAAGGAAGCCGATTTCGCCCTTTGAATTGGAACGGACGAGGGAGATGTACATCACGTCGCGCTCTTGTCCCTGAAAGCCGTCGATGGTCGAAATGGTTACTTGGTCTTTGACGGGTTCGAGTTTGTCGAAGGTCGAAAATTCGGTTTTAATGTGTTCTACTTGAGCGCGATACGGGGAGATGATGCCGATGCTTGGTTGTTCGTGGTCGTGGAATTGGTCGAGCAATTTGGCGAGGTGTTCGTAGAGGATGAGCCACTCGTCGGGGTTCATTTTGCTGCCCGATTCGGGATTGACACGCTCCTCAAATCCGCAACCTGCCGTATCGACAAACACCAAAGGAATATCCGCCGCTAATTGGAGTTTCCAATGCTCTACGGCGACATCTGCAAGGAGTTGATTATCATAAAATTGTTGATTGGAGAAGCCCATGATGAGCGTATTCATGCGGTATTGTACATTAAGGAAATTGACGGTATCAAATCGTTCCAAACCCTTCTCAATCAAGGTTTTGGCATAGCCTAATTTTTGTGCCTGATACGATTTTACGGTAGGCGGCAGTTGGAATGGGTCGCCTGCGAGGATGACGCGATGCGCTCGCGTGAGGGGAATCCAAGTGGCGGCTTCGAGGGCTTGCGCGGCTTCGTCAATGACGACGGTATGGAATTTATGCTCGTCGAGTGTGCCATGTATCGTATTGATGAGGGTACACGCCACCACATCGGCAGCCGCGATAATTTGATGGATTAAGCTATCTTCAAGTTGACGCGCCCAGCCGCTGAGTTCGCCGGCTTCGCGGTAGAGTTCGTTGCGCTCGCGGCGGTCTGCGTGGGTGAAGGTGCGTTTGTATTTTCCGGCTTTGCGACGACATTCAGCGGCTTGTTGCTTTACTTTTTTGATGTTTTTGGATTCGGGATGTGCAGAGAGCCGTCCTTCTAAGGTATGTTCAATCAGTTTTTCATCGACCCGCGAGATATTGCCGATACGGACGACATTCAAGCCTTCATTCGAGAGTCTATCAACCATCAAGTCAACGGCGGCATTGCTGGCGGCGGTGACTAATATGCCATTTTCTTGCTTGCATACGAGTTTGATTGCCTGTACTAATGTGGTGGTTTTGCCCGTTCCCGGTGGTCCGTGTATGATGGCAACATCGTAGGCGGCGAGGATATTATTGATAGCGGCATTTTGAGATTGATTTAGGTTGGGGACTTCGATGTGATGGCTTAATTTTCGGAATTGCGGCTGTACTTTTCCCAGAAAAATATCGCGCAATTCTGCCATGCGATTGCCTCGCGCTTTGATGATTTTTTTGAGGGCTTTTTCCATTTCCAAATACGTTTTTTCATCAAACATCAAATCAATACCAAGCAAACCGCGATTCATCCATTGCGGTACGTCTTTACCACTCAATATGATTTTCATTTTGTTTTTGTCAATGTATTTTATGACACCGCCGCACTCTTTCGGTGTTTCTTTTTCTTCTTTTAAAAAAATATTGACGGGCATACCTGCGCGAAATTGGTGGGTTTCGTTGAGGTTGGCTACACGCTCGCCGATGACGTAGGCTCGCTCGCCATAAGTAAAGCCCGACTTCTGCACGACGAAGGGATGCCAACACCAGCCTTTTTCCTTTTTTTTCGCCAATGGTAATTTTAATACCATAGCGCGGTATTGCTCGAAATCTTCCTTTTTTTCGATATACAGGGTTTCCAGTAATTGCTCTAATTCGGTGGTATCAGCCATATTGTCGTGATTCGTGATTCGTTGATTCGCGATTCGTTTTTACAATAAAAAATTGCTAACTCGTGCGAATCCAACTAATATGGCGAAGGTAGGGAATTATTGGGGAAAATGGACTCGCCTTACATTTTTGGAAAATGCAAGGCGAGTAATACACGTTTTATTTGTAGAGTAAATTCATGAATTTGCTCTACGAAATAATATCAATCCACCAGAATTTTCTCATAAAAATCTTCTCCTTTGACTGTTATTTTAATGGTGTAAATGCCTTTGGCAAAGCCGGACACATCAATCGTATTATCTGTCAAGGCTGCGGTGATTTGTCTGCCTATGGAATCAAAAATGAGGATGCGCTCTATCGGTTGTTCATTCGTTTGAATGTATAATTTATCTTTGACCGGATTGGGATACACACTCACCTGTGTAAGTGCGTAACGCAAACTCACGACATTGGAATAGGTAAACGCACCATCAAAATCTACCTGTCGCAGGCGGTAGTAGGAGGTGCCGAATAGCGGAGCGAGGTCGCGGTAGGTGTAGCTGTATGGATTGGTGGTCGTGCCTTGTCCGTCTTGCCAAGCGATTTTTTCCCATGCGATACCATCTTGGCTGCGTTGTATCTCGAAGCCTGCGTTGTTGGTTTCGGTGGCGGTGCGCCATTGGAGGAGGGCGGTTTTGTCTTGGAGGCGGACGCGGAGTGGTTCAATCATTTCGACAGGGAGACCACATAGATTGAGTATCTCTGTTGAGGAGTTACAATTCGGGGCGTTGTCGTAGATGTCTGATGTGCCGCCATCAGCTAAGTAGGTGCAAATATTGGGTAGTCCACAAAGAGAGAGGTTAGAGTTTGAGTGTATGTTTAAATTAGTTATAGTTGCAGGGTCGATATTTTCTAAACCTGTCAAATCGGTCAGTCCATTATTCGTAATAGATATACCTCCGTCAACAGAAGTTAAATTCGCCAGACTCATTAAGTCATCCAAATAATTATTGTTACTAATATTCAGGCTTCCGTTAATAGTAGTCAGATTATCTAAGTCCAAACTTGATATGGAATTATTTTGAATAGTCATACTCCCGGCAGAAGTCAGAGAATTTAATCCCAAACTCCATAATTTAATACTATTTTCAATAGTGACACTACCGGAAATAGTGGTTATATTTCCTAAACCTGCTAAACTGAATAGACGGGTATTATAAGAAATGTGTAAAAAACTAAGGGAAGTCACATATTGAAAAATTGGCAAATTTATTATATCGTCACTGGTATTGTAAGTGAAAGTGAACCCTCCTCCGATGGAAGTTATATTTCGTATTGCCTCTAGATTGTATAAGCTAGAATTGTTTGAGATAGTCACATTACCCCCGACAGTAGTTAGATCATTTAGCCCCACTAATTTTTGTAAATTATAATTATTAGTAATAATTAAATCTCCCCCAATAGAAGTTATACTAGGAGTAGTTGTCAGCCCTCCTTCCAAACTATTATTATTCGAAATCCGTAAATCTTCTCCGATAAAAGTTGGGTTAAAACCAATGATGTGAGCCAAACTATTATTACCGATAATAATCAGAGAAGCCCCGATAGAATCAAGACTAGATAATCCTCCCAAATTGACTAGCGCATTATTGTTAATAATTTCCAGAGAATCAGTAGCCGTTATATTATTCAACCCCGCTAAACTTGTTAAAGTACCATTGTTTGCGATCCGCAAGTTTCCACTAATTGAAGTGAGTTGACCCAAGCCACTAAGACTCATTATAGAATTATTATCTACTCCTTCTATTATGAGTTCTCCCGATAGTTTAGTACAGTTGGGATAATTGGCAGCAAATGCGTCAATCTGTGCCTGAAGGCTAAATACAATATCACCTGTCGGGCATTGATTGTTGCCAAGAGAGATGTCACAGCTTTCTGAAACTTCTGTAATGCTATTGCAATCGGGAGCATTGTTGGAGATGTCCGCAATACTTCCATTTTCCAAGTAAATACATATACCTTCAATGCCGCATATATTCAAGGCAGTATTATCTCTGACTACTAAAAGCGTAAGTGTTGTATAGTCCAGATTTTCTAGCCCAGTAAAGTCGGTCAGCAAAGTATTATTCTCAATCCATAAATACCCGCCAATAGAAGTGATTTGGCTGAGTCCATTGAGGTTGGAAATATCAGTGGAGTTGACGATCATTACATTACCCGCTATTGCTGTGCAACCGGGGTTATTAATGGCAAAATTATCTATTTGTGCCTGTGAAATAAAGATGATTAAATCGTCAGAACAGGAAGGTGGCGAGTTATCACACAAAGCGGAGACCTCCTCTGTATTGGCACAGCCCGGTGCATTATTCGAAGCACTGAAATTTCCCTGATTTTGTATGTAATTACAAATGCTTGTCAGATTGCAAAAGGATAGGTCGGGATTATCTTCGATACGCATACTTGTTATACCTGACATATCAAGGGTTTCTAATCCGTTTATATCATTGAGTATATTGTTACCTATAATATTTAGTCCGCCATTTATGGTTGTCAGGTTGCTTAATTCGCCAAAATTGGTGAATAAATAATTAGATGTAATCCAAAAATCTTCACCAATAGAAGTAATATTATTCAAGCCGATCAAAGTAGTCAAGTTGTAATTACTCCCAATCGACAAATCTCTACCAATAGAGGTAACATTATCCAAGCCAACTAAATCCGTCAATTTATTATTTCTTCTAATCCAGAAATCTCTACCAATAGAAGTAATATTCTCCAAGCCTGTCAAAGTCGTTAAGTTAGCATTGTCCCTAATCAACAAATCTCTACCAACAGAAGTAATATTCTCCAAGCCGGTCAAAGTCGTTAAGTTGCTATTATACTGAATACGCAAATCTCCACTAATGGAAGTAATATTCTCCAAGCCGGTCAAATCTGTCAAGTTATTATTATTATCAATAGTCAAACTCCAAACAGAAGTAATATTCTCCAAGCCTGTCAAAGTCGCTAAGTTAT
Organism: uncultured Saprospiraceae bacterium; assembly: GCA_938028705.1. Taxonomy (GTDB): domain Bacteria; phylum Bacteroidota; class Bacteroidia; order Chitinophagales; family Saprospiraceae; genus JAHDEO01. The sequence goes on from CALIZI010000021.1 coordinate 54,936, forward strand.
CATTACTTCGAATAGTCAAAGATCCAACAGAAGTAATATTTTCCAATCCGGTCAAAGTCACCAAGTTATCATTACTCTCAATCCTCAAATATCCACCAACAGAAGTAATATTGTCCAAGCTGGTCAAATCCGTCAAGCTATTATTATTCCAAATCCACAAATCTCCACCAACAGAAGTAATATTTTCCAATCCGGTCAAAGTCGTCAAGCTACTATTAGCCCGAATACTCAAATATCCACCAACAGAAGTAATATTTTCCAATCCGGTCAAACTCGTTAAGTTATTATTACTTCGAATAGCCAAAGCTTCACTAACAGAAGTAATATTCTCCAATCCGGTCAAAGTCGTTAAGTTATAATTACTCTCAACCACCAATCCACCGATGGTATTCAGATTTTCTAATGCAGTCAAAGTCGTCAAGTTATAATTATCCTCAATCACTAAATATTCACCAATAGAAGTAATATTCTCCAAGCCTATCAAAGTCGTCAAGTTATTATTACTCTCAATCTTCAAAGCTTCACTAACAAAAGTAATATTCTCCAGTCCGGTCAAATCTGTCAAGCTATCATTATCATCAACCTCCAAACGTCCACCAACAGAAGTAATTTGATTAAGTCCGGCTAATGAGGTAATAGGACTGCTGTTGTTGTCATTAATAGTAAGATCCCTAAGTATCTCCGTACATCCCGGATAATTCGCTGCAAAGTCATCTATCTGCTGCTGTGAGCTAAATGTAATATTACCCGTCGGGCATTGCGCTTGTATCACAGCACAAAAGAGGAATAAAGTAAAAATAGATGGTATAATTTTTTTCATAATTCAAAATTTACAGATGAAGAAATTGTGTATGGTTGTAAATCTTGAATTAAAGGTACAGGCATTTAAGGGTAAAAAAAAGGAACGGTTTGGGGTGTTTTTACAAATCAAAAATTAGCTATCTTAAAATATTGATAATCAAACTTTTATGTATAAAATATTTAATTTAATTTTAAAAAAGGTATCGTAAAAAGTGGTCATAAGGAGATTTTTTTTGGTATTTTTCTGAATGTAAGGCAATTTTATAAACTGCTCTAAACGAGCAGAAGCAAAACCAACTCAATCCCTAATATCACCGATAATTTCGACTTGGCTATCGTCCTTAATATTCATCGTAGGTTTGCCCTGATACATGGAGATTTCTCCGGTGACGCAGATTTGTTTGCCTTTGAGGGCTTTGTCGGGAGCGTAGCTAAAGTTGTTGCGATTGTCTTTCCAGATAGATACGCTGAAAAGTTGGTTGGGAAATTTTTTGTCTAAATTGAGGAAGGTCGCGCCGGATTTTTTACTGTATTTTGTAGCAACCACCGTACCACAGACGGTAATCGTTTTGCCTTCGTGCAGTCGCGCCTGAACGGTGTTGTATTTTCCGTCGGGCAGTGGCGGACGCAAGGGCGCAACATCCGTAATAACACCGTCTTTTGAGGTTTCAGTCGTCCATTTATTGAAGTTAAAACGGGCTTCGTATTTTTCATCCAGATTCGGGAAAAAATCAATGCCTGTAATTGCTTCAATGCTGTCTATCGGCACTGCATAGCTCTCCAAAGGATATGCACATTCGGCATTGGGAAGCAAGAAACCGATGGCTTGTTTTTTCTCTTCGTCTAAGGCAATTTTATAATACAATTTAGGCACACTGACTTGATTATCACCGATTTGTGGCAAGCCTTTCGTCAATACACCTCCTGCAACTACGTGTACCTGTCTGCCCCTGCTGATGACATAATTCCGAACAAAACCTTCCAATTCCGCCCATCGTTCACGATTGAGTTCGGCAAGTTGCGGACTCATATTTGAATATAAATAAGACTCGCTGATACCCGTTTTTGTCCAACGAAAATCCGCCGAAGGCGCAATATGCCCCCTGTCGTAACCGGTGTACCAATAGTCGTCTTTTACCGCCGAGCCGGTCTTGATTTTATCATCTTCGCGGAAGTCATTGGTACGACTAAGATTACCCGTAGTGACTTCGGGAATGACGATGTGCGCTACCCAAGCCGCTTGTTCGTGTTGTTCATTATAGCATAAGGTCAGTGCTTCGTGTTCAACGATTTGGCATTTGGATTTGGACTTCGGATAGCCTGTGGCTTGAAGGTCATCTTTTACTTTTTGGAGCAAAAGGATTTCTTGTTGGGCAAGGATTTGAGCTTGTTGTTTTTCGAGTGCTTTGAGCAATTGTTTGTTCTCTTCTATTTGCCGGGCAGTGTTTTGACCGAAAACATCAGAGCATACAAGCATCAGGGTTATCACAATCACGTACTTAAACATAAATATATTTTTAATAAAAATAAATTTCATTATACATATCCAAAGTGAATCGACATCTATTAACGAACAGGCAAAAGACTTGCCAATTTACCGGAATAAAAAACAGCATATCATGGTTGAAAGTCAGGTTTCAAACACTCATTTATCAGTGCGTAGAAATGAATGTTTTGTTGAAGAAGTTTTTAGTAGTTTTTGTAAATTCATTATACTTCAAATGTACAAAAAAACGAGCAGTTTTTCAAGTCCATCATTTAAGTCTGTTTTATAATTTTTTATTTTATTAAAATTGTTTATCTTTTTAAAGAACTAATAATCAATATTTTAAAAAATTATTTTTCTCAATAAAAATATATACCTATCTATTTTGCTCTCACATCAATGATATGTGAAGCCTACATCTATTTAATGTCATTTTTTTGATGTCATTTTATTTAAAAAAACACAATAGGGTATTTTTATGTTTTTAAAAAATAAGCATTTAAACACTTTTAATTATACTGTTTCAAAAATTTGTTGTCAATAAAAACAAAAAAATGTAATCAAATAGTTGTGTTTGTCATTTTTTTGTTTTACTTTTGTAATGAATCAAATTTTAAATAGCATGATTACCCGCAACGTAAATGCAGATGTACAAAATTTTCGGATGAATGAAATTTATAATTTCAATACCGGAAAAATCGAACAAGCCGATTATTGGCTCAAGCAAAGTCCTATGGTGCTGAATAAGCTCAAAGCGGCAATTCAGAACAATAAAAAATCTTATGGTTGTCCGTTTTGCAAAACACCGCTTGTATTGAAGATGGGCGATAAAAAACACGCACATTTTTCGCATGTTCAAAGAGAGGATGGTATAGATTGTAAATTGTGTAGAAGTGTAGAACAACTATCAAAGGCTAACTTCACTGCACCCGCTGAGAAGGAACCTGCACTACATACATGGACGAGTACGCCCGTTTTAAATCTGCCGTTTTTTAACAGTACGGCTACGGCAAGTCCTTATATACATACACTTGCGGAAACGGAGGAAACACCCAAAAAAGATTATGCTTCAATGAGTGATACAGAGGTGATTAAATTGGTTTTTGAAAATAAAGTCAGTCGTACATTGATTAGTTTGAAAAACCGCGTAAGTGATTTGATTTTAGAAGGTTATAATTTACCAAAAAATTTAATAGAAATATTAGAACTAAGAGGTTGCGTGAAGAAAATGACGGCAAATTTGAGCCAAGTGCATTATCAAAAAGCAATCTTTGAATCCTAATTTTGGGAATTAGGATATTTGGAAATTCGGTTTATCAATTTCAAATCATCATTTTATCTAATATCCCAATTCTCCAATACCTAAAGTTCCAATGGCTTATAGTTAATAGTTAATAAATTGAGTAGCAGACACATACTTCCTCGTGTCTGTTACTTTTCTCAACAAACAACAAACAATAAAAACCTTGAACCGCTGAGTAACTGATTATAATTGAGTGTTGATAGCCTTGATGTTCTTAGTTGCTCGGTAGTTCGAGGTTTTTTTCATCACAAAAGCATTGGGTTTAAACCCAATGCTTTTGTGATGAAGGGGTTTTTGTAATTTATCTAACTTTTCAATAAACTCAACAAATACTCACCATAACCACTTTTGCGTAAGCGATGTGCTTGTGCGCTCAATTCTTCATCATTGATAAAGCCCATTTCGTAAGCAATTTCTTCGGGGCAACCGATTTTCAAACCCTGCCTTTCTTCAATAACCTGTATGTACTGCCCGGCTTGCATTAGGGATTGATGCGTACCTGTATCGAGCCATGCCGTACCTCTGTCGAGCAGACCAACACTGAGTTTTCCCTGTTCCAAATAATGCTTATTGACATCAGTGATTTCATACTCACCACGCGCACTGGGTTTGAGGTTTTTGGCGACTTCTACTACCGAATTGTCATAAAAATACAAGCCCGGAACGGCATAATTGGACTTAGGTTTCTCAGGTTTTTCTTCTATGGAAAGGGCTGTAAAATTTTTATCAAATTCCACCACGCCATACCGCTCAGGGTCAGAAACAGGATAAGCAAAGACGACTCCGCCTTCGGGGTCGGCACTGTTTTGCAGGAGGGTTTTTAAGCCCGTGCCATAAAAAATATTGTCACCCAAAATCAAAGCCGCTTTATCATCACCAATAAATTCTTCGCCCAGTACAAATGCCTGCGCCAAACCATTGGGGTCAGGTTGTTCCTTATAACTCAGTTTGCAACCAAATTGTGAACCATCTTTGAGTAATTTTTCAAAATTGGGCAAATCATAGGGCGTAGAAATGATAAGAATTTCATTGATACCTGCCATCATCAGTGTAGAGAGCGGGTAGTAAATCATGGGTTTGTCATAAACAGGCATCAATTGTTTACTTACTGCCAAGGTCAGGGGAAACAGTCTTGTGCCGAGTCCTCCGGCGAGAATAATTCCTTTCATACTTTTTCGTTCAGTTTTGATTTGTATCAGGTAGTTGGTATCACGACAGATATTAGTTTGCAAGCTCAATATCCAATTATCTTAATACCTTTGTTTAAAATTCACAAATAACGTTTACTTTGACGGGAAAATAGGGAAATAATAACAACATGCAGGTCATCAAAGGCGGTTTATTGACAACCATACAAGACGGCGGACGGCATGGATACCGAAAATTGGGTATTCCGCAGTCGGGCGTGTTGGATAGTCGCGCACATCGACAAGCCAATTGGCTGGTGAATAATCCTCCCGATGCGCCTGTCTTGGAATGTACTTTGCAAGGTGGAATTTTTCGTTTTGAAAGGGCGGCAGTCGTAGCGATTACGGGAGCGGATATGTCAGCTACATTGAATGATATACCTTGTCCAATGAACCGGAGTATTACAGTAGCAGCAGGTGATGTGCTGTCACTCGGCTACGCACACGCAGGCATACGCACTTACGTAGGCATACAAGGAGTGCCTGATATTCAGCAAGTTATGGAAAGTTACTCAACTTATACTATGGGTGGATTTGGTGGTTTTGAAGGACGTGCATTGCAGACAGGAGACACATTGGAATGGGGAAGTGACACACCGAAAAACCCTAATCGGGTATTGCCCGAACATGTTTTGCCACATTTTTATATTCAAAAAAACATTATCCGAATCATGCACGGACCGGAATGGGAACGTCTCTCTCCTACCGCACAGCAATTATTGCAAAATACATTTTATACCATACACACGGATAGTAATCGAATGGGGATTCGACTGCAAGGAGCAGCCCTTTCATTGGCAGATGATTTTTTGATGTCCTCCTCCGCTACATTGCCGGGTACAGTACAGCTTCCGCCCAACGGACAACCTATCGTACTCATGCACGACGGGCAAACGACAGGCGGCTACCCACGCATTGCAAAGGTGATAGAGACAGACTTAGGACGCTTGGCACAGATACCGCCGCATGGTAGTTTATCTTTCAGATTGGTGAATGAACAGGAGGCAAGAAGATTGATTTTATATAAAAAAGAGGTTTACGATGATCAGTCGTAAACCTCTAACTTTGAGTTAAGAATTTTGCGTTGAATTGTCTTTACAACTCTCTGAAAAAATCTTGTTGTTGGATTGTAATTATAAAGTATAACTGTGTAATTGAATTGATGTCTGCAATAAGCAGGTATTATTTATAAATTCTTTTTCATTCTTATCGTTTTTGTGACATCACACATTCTAACTTTTTTTTACAATCAACTATTTTTCAGTTAATTAAGAGCATTTTATGTATGTATTTGAATATAATTAATACAAAGCCTTAATGTCGTAAAAATCATTTTAATTTGAGTAAAATAAACTGATATACTTAATGTTTTTTAATACCAAAATTTGATATTCAACTTTAAATACAATATTAAAAAAAACATTTTAAATGTTCAAATATTTTCTGAAAATAAATTCAATTTTTGATATTCTCCCCCACTTTATCAATAACAAAAGCATACTCAAAAGCCACTTCTTTTAGTCGTTCATACCGCCCTGACGCACCGCCATGCCCTGCATCCATATTTGTTTTCAGAATCAGGGTATTGTCATCGGTTTTCATTTGGCGCAGTTTGGCAGTCCACTTGGCAGGCTCCCAATATTGCACACGCGGGTCGTTCAATCCGGCAGTGACCAGCATATTTGGATAGTCTTTTGCTTCCACATTATCGTAGGGCGAGTAAGACTTCATATAATCATAATACTCCTTATTTTTCGGGTTGCCCCATTCTTCATATTCTATGACGGTCAGCGGAATGGTCTCATCGAGCATCGTATTGATGACATCCACAAAAGGTACATCAGCCACCACCGCCGCGAAGAGGTCGGGGCGCATATTGGTCACAGCTCCCATGAGCAAGCCCCCCGCACTGCCGCCTTGTATGGCAAGTCGCTCGCGGGTGGTATATTTTTCCTTAATCATGGTTTCTGCACAAGCAATAAAATCTGTAAACGTATTCTTTTTATTCAGATATTTTCCATCCTCGTACCATTTTCTACCCATCTCGCTACCGCCTCGTATGTGGGCAAGTGCATATACAAAACCTCTGTCGAGGAGACTGATACGGGCAGAGCTAAACGCAGGGTCGTAGCTGTATCCATACGAACCGTAGCCTTGCAAATAACAAGGGTTTTTACCATTCTTTTTCAAGCCTTTTTTGTAAGCAATCGAGATCGGTACTTTTGTACCGTCTTTGGCAGTGGCAAAGGCTCGTTCCGTCACATAATCGCTCTTATCATAACCGCCAAGCACCTCATATTCTTTTTTTAATATAAATTTTTCACTATTCATATCGTAATCATACACAGTGCGTGGGGTGATAGGCGACGAGTAAGTGAAGCGCACCAGACTGGTATTAAAATCGGGATTTTCACTTCCCCAGTAGGTATAAACGGGTTCAGGGAATTTTACTTCATGTTGTGTATCATCTTTGAAATTAATAATAGAAATATTTTTAAAACCACCTTTTCTGCCATAGACCACCAAGTGATTTTTGAAGGCTTCCGTAGCATCAATCAAGACCTTATCATCATGTGCAATAAACTCCTTCCAATACTTTCTGGCAGTCTTATTCACAGGCGTTTTCATCACTTTAAAATTGAGGGCATTATCGTTGGTCACAATATAAAAATCATCGCCATGATGCGTGACACTATACTCCTCATTTTGTTGGCGCGGCGCAAATATTTTGAACCTTCCAGTAGGTTTATCCGCATCCAGATACCGATACTCTGTCGTCACCTGACTACCTAGACCGATATAAATATATTGTCCGCTTTTGCTTTTGGAAACTCCCAAAAAGTAAGCGTCATCCTTTTCTTCATAGACCAGCTTGTCATTCTTCGCCCCCAATTTGTGCCGATACAATTGGTAAGGACGACGCGCCGGATCGAGCATCGTATAAAAGAAAGTTTTATTATCATTTGCCCATGCTATCGCCCCGCCCGTAGATTTAATTTCATCGGCAAGCACTTCACCCGTTTCAAGATTTTTGACATAAATATCGTACTGCTCCGAACCGTCATAATCCACCGAATATGCCAACAATTTATGGTCATCGCTCACACTAAAACTACGGATTCTGAAATATTCTTTACCTTCTGCAAGTTGATTGCCGTCCAGCAAAACCTCCTCGTCAGTTTCCAAATTTCCTTTTTTACGACAATAAATACTATAATTTTTCCCTTCTTCGGTCCGCGAATAATAGTAATAATTATCCTCCTGCACCGGCACCGAAAGGTCTGTCTCCTGAATCCGTCCGACCATTTCATCATACAGTTTTTCCTGCAATTTTTTAGTATGTGCGGTCAGCTTTTCCATATACACATTTTCAGCATTTAAGTAATCTATAACTTCCTGATTCTCTTTCTCTCGCAACCAGTAATAGTTATCCACACGCACATCGCCATGCGTGGTATCTCTGTGTTCAACAATCTTTGCTTTGGGCGTATCCATATTTTTTTCCCTTTTATTTGGCTGACATGCCGTACAAGCCAGCAAGCCACATACAATGAGTAAATTTAATCGCTTCATAATGAGTCCTTTTTTCCTTCCAAAATTCAAGAACGGTCAAGATGCAACATTTATAGCAAAAATGAAAACATATAGTGAAAATTGTATTGATGTGTTGTAGTGTTAATGTCTTCAAGTTGTCGAACACTCCAACACATATATTTGCATAAAAGCAGAAAAAAGCATAACTTTGATAATACAAAAAAATTAAACATAAAATCATGAAAAATTTAAAATATTTTATTCCTGCCTTATTATTATTATTTGGTCTCTTAATAACTTCTTGTCAGAAAGAAACAATTGATGACCTACCTGTAATCGAAGTTGAGTCTGCTTTGGATTTTGCTTATCGCTATGCCAACGGTACAGAAGCAACACACCAAGCCAACCACATCAATGACTACATCAACAACTGCCAAGATGCAGATTTTGTCAATACCATTCAAGATACCAACGAAGCGATGACCTTCAGTGGTTTTGATTATTTCGATGCCTCAAAAGTTTATACGTCCAATGATGTCTTATTCTACCCCGTACTGCGAAGCGGTGAACAAAACAGTGGTTTCCTCAACCTGTGTATGCCTTTTTACCTGACCGACAAGCCCGGCGAAGAACCGATTATCCTCATGGAAGGACCCGGCGTGACAGCCATAGGCATCCTCACCGACCTGTTTAATGGCAGTGCCGGTGGTGGCAGAGGTGGTGACGACATCACCCCAATTATTGTCAACAATCCCGGCATGGGCTCATTTGCTTCCAGTTATTCCGCTTCATACCTCACCAAAAACGGAGAAGTGACGATTGACTATACCCGCAACGGATATACCAACCGCGAGGGTATCTTACATATAACGGTCAAATCAACCAATGATTACGCCAATATTGACCAATCATGGTTGATCAAATACTAAGTTTGGAGGATTGAGAAATCAATCGAAGGGCTGTCTCACAAAGGCAGTCCTTTTTTTATTTATTATGCCCGCAGTTTGTTAGTCCGCAGACCGATAAACTGTGGACTGTTTTTAAAAAAACATTTATCAAAATATTGGACACACCGTTAAAAATACCTATCTTTGCACGCCTTTTATAAAACGAGGTTATTTTCAAGACATTAAAACGATAAAAATAATGGATTCAGTTGCTATAACAGGTACGGCAAGAACCGTGCTTGGCAAAAAAGCTACCAAAGCCGTAAGAAATGAGGGTCATATCCCTTGCAATATATACGGAGGTAAAGAGAACGTTCATTTCTCTGCTCCTGTCAATGCTTTTAAAAGCCTTATTTACACCCCCAATTTCAAATTGGCGGAAATCACTGTGGGTGCTGACAAACATACTGCGATTGTCAAAGAAATTCAAAGTCATCCGGTGACAGATAATATTCTGCACATTGATTTTGTAGAATTGGTGCCGGGCAAAACGCTCAAAGCGCAAGTGCCGGTACGTTTGGTCGGGCAGTCTGTCGGTGCCAAAACAGGTGGTGTTGTGATACAAAAACTGCGTCGTGCAGATGTAAAAACAACACCGGAAAAATTGATAGATGCTATTGAAGTTGATGTTACCCCCTTAGAATTGGGTGACTCTGTACGTGTTCGCGATATTGAGGCAATTGAAGGAATAGAGGTACTCAACTCTCCCGGCTCCCCAATCGCCAGTGTAGAAATTCCACGTTCTGTACGTAGTTTGGCAGCGGAAGAAGCGGCAGAAGCAGAAGCAGAAGCGGCAGCAGCAGCAGAAGCGGCAGAAGGCGCAGCGGAAGAAGCAACCGAGTAAAATTCTCAAATTCCAAAACATGGAACTTGAGATACAATATATATTCAAAAAAGAGGCTGTTTTTATAAACAAGCCTCTTTTTTAGTTGAGCGTAGAAAGTGTAGAGTAAAAGAGTTGAGAGTGCGAGAGTAAGGTATTCGCTTATATGTATTAAGCGGTGAAAAATGTAAAATCCCGTCATTCGTCGGGACAAGTTGTAAAACACAAAATGTAAAAGTGTCGATAGTACATGAAGTTATTTATTTTTAAATTGCTATATGTTTAAAAATTTAAAAATCAACTTATTGTTAAAAAACATTCACGTTATACACTTTTACATTTTACATTTATTATTTTATATTACAATAAAGATTTTCACCTTATAGTACAGATGAGCGAAGGTATTTATAATACGCGAAATATAACTACACACTCTATACTCTCACACTCTTTTACTCTACACTCTAAATTTATGTCTTTTTTACAGAACATCATTCAACGTTTTTTTCCACCTTCAGAACCGGATCCTTTGAAATATCTTATCGTTGGTTTGGGCAATATGGGTGCGGAGTACGATGATACCCGCCATAATGCAGGCTTTTTGGTTGCCGATAAATTGGCACAAGAATTTGAAGTTCCCTTCAAAGACAGTCGCTTGGGCTTCACCACCCAATTCAAGCACAAAGGGCGCACTTTCTGTCTGCTCAAACCCACTACTTACATGAACCTCAGTGGTAAAGCCGTTCAATATTGGCTCACCAAACACAATATCAAACCCGACAATTTGTTGGTGGTGGTAGATGATTTGAATCTTGATTTTGGGGTATTGCGCTTGCGTGGAAAAGGTAGTGACGGCGGACACAACGGCTTAAAAGACATCAATAAAATGCTCGGAACCAATAAGTATGCCCGTTTGCGCTTTGGTATTGGTGATGATTTTAATAAAGGCAGGCAAATCGACTATGTACTCGGAAAATGGACAGACGAAGAGCAGGACAAACTACCCGCTATCACCAAACGTGCCTCTGAAATGGTCAAAAGTTTTGGCACTATCGGCTTACAATTTACGATGAATCAGTTTAATAAGTAGTGTTGTGGTGTTGTAGTATTGTAGTGTCGTGGTATCGTAGTGTAAATGATATATATAACTATAACACTACGATACTACAACACCACGATACCACAACACTACTTCTTCACAAAACGAGTCGTCAGTACCTGATTATCTTTAGTCAATCGTACCAAATACGTTCCTGTATTTAGGTCATTGACCTCAAATCTTTCTTGATTCGCTCCTAAAGTAAGGTTCACTGTGCGGGTGGCGGCTACACGACCTTGCAAGTCCATGATTTCTGTCAATACATCACCCGAAAATGCACTTTCTATATTCAAATTCAGTAGATCGGCTACCGGATTCGGATATACATGCACACGTGCATCAAGTTGAGTGGCATTAAAAATACCAACGGTGCGCTCTGTCAAATTCAGCGTTGCTGTTGAGCCGCCGTCATTGGAGTTCATGCTGTTGCCGTCCACTCCTGTACTTGCCGAATAAAAGGTCACACTACCCGACCCTTCTGCCGGAGCTGTCCATTTGATTTCAAATACATTTGTGCTTGACGGTTCGCTGTGTTCGGCATAACTTCTGTTTGTAGTGTTTGCCGTTGCGATTTGTACGCTGGTGCCGGGGCTTGACCAACCGTTCACATCACTCTCATCACTATCCACCAAACTCACCATCTGGAAACCGTAAGCCGCCGCATCGTTATTCATGTCATTTACAGTAACTTTTACATCGTAAGTTGCATCGGCTACATAATCCGTTACGGGCATATTCGTACCTTCTTCAAATACTTCAATATCCATAGTGACCTGCAGTGGACCACTATGACAGGTCTGGCAGGTCCATGCCGTACCTCCACTCGCTTCCACATCTCCCGGCGCACCGGTATAACCCTGATTTTGGGTCGCTGCCGGACCACCAGAGTATCCCGTCAACAATAAACTAAGTGCCAATGCACTCATTAAGGTGTAAATAATTCTTAACTTCATAGCTATTTTTTTTATAATTAAATAATATTTTATTTGCAAGGTACCTTGACAATGTCATGTTCTATTTTTATTTAATGTATTTGGCATTTTACTCTTGAATTTGGGCTAAAACTCGTCTGACATTTTCAAAATTCACCGATGATGTCATATTTTTTCAGCAATATTTAAATGTCTGACGAGTTTTAGCCCAAATTCGGAAAAAATACCCCATGTTAAACACAAACATATTTTTATTTTTAAAACATAACATTGTCAAGGCACAAAATACATCAAGTTTTCTTAACTTCGGTATTCAACATTCAACAAGTTATTCATCAATAGTGTTCTCACTATGACTTAATTAACACTACAATATGTCTTTACCTACACCTTATGGTGGTCAAAATAGAATCAAACTCACCCGGCGTGAATACGTAACGTGGATTAGTATCACGATTGGTCTGGTGGCAACTATCTTTTTATTTGCCTTCGAATTGCCACATTTTAATAATACTTTTCATCTGGGAGCTATGTTTTTGATGACCACTATCATAGCCATATTGACAGGTACAGGTATTATTTTTAAAATAAAAAATACTTTTAAAGGTATAGTAGATACGATTCGCGCCTCTCTTATGGTTTATTTGGGTTTGATAGTTTTGTTTTTTTTACTTGCCCACTTCTTAAATAGAAACATTACGATAGGCGAAACCCGTACAGAGACCTTTCCTTTTTTACAACATCAACTGTACAGACAAAGCGACGAAGACCTCGCGAGTGAGCATCTTTTTATGACGTATATTCAGATGGGTAATGATATGAAACGGGTAGTCAGTCGCGGACCTTTATATCACGAAAACTCCATTGATGGACAAGTCAATATTCCCACAGCAAGAGGATTATTAGGATTTAAAGTGGCAAAAATATATTGATCATTTCATGTCATTGTGCAACGATTTTTATCCATTCATTAGCCGACAAATACAGACTTACAAAAAAGAATTTTGCACATATCTTAATTTTTTAGCTATCGCAAAAATATTTTTTTATTTTTTTTATCAAAATTTTATTAAATATTTTTAATACATTTTAATACAAAAAAATATTTTTTTTAACTTTAAATTATTGACAATAAAACAATTATATAATTTCATAAAACAATTATTAAAAATATTTAAATTGTAAAACATTTTGTTAAGAAAAAAATAAAATACCTTGAACACTTGCATCATTTAAATATTCGCTTCATCTTTGCATCAACAAAAAGACGTTATCCCAATGCAATAGCTTCAGGAAAACGCTACTGCCCAACTACTTACTTCATCAATGTACAACATCCACACTACACACTATCAATTCTTGTGCAATCCACTTATGTATTGGCATAAGAAAAAGCAACACCATTAGGAAATAGCTCTGAAAAGGCTTTACCTGTCCACATAATTCAAGGATAAAAAAACCTTTGTTTTGAAAATGATTTTCATTTTTAAAACAGGTATTTTATATATGATTATTAAATTTTTCCTTAACAAAAAAATGTATCAAGTATGAAAAAGCAGAAAGCCGCGCAAAAGGCTGCCGGAGGTCAAAATTCTAATGCAAGATTAGATGCCTTCATCCAAACCCGTAATGATGCGACAGATTATCAGGCTACATCCGAGCCAATTGTGGACTATGATGTCAATTTTGACATTGAAGACCACAGCAACAACAGTTCAGGAGACGAGGACATCTACGGCGAACATTTCCGATTTATCGGGTCTTTCACCAAACTTCTCCAACACGATGACCAAGGGCGTTTGAAGCATGTGTATGCGGAAAATGTCAATGCAATTGAGGAATACAGAAAGCTCATTGCAGCTATGCAATTTGACCCGAACCCGAATGCTACACAAAAAAACGGAGACATCAACCACGTAAAACGTGCTAACGAAGCTCCCGGCGCAAGGGTGTGGATCAACCCTCAATCAGCATTTGCTTTCTCCGCCAAAGGAGGTGATATTTCGTTCTTCAAGATGCGTAAACCGCCTGCGTTGGCATCTAAAGAGAATGCCGCTGAAATGATTGAAGTTTATCTTCAAGCCCTGACTAGGGACGTAGCTTTCAGCGATTACGGAACAGGAACAGGAACAGATAACGTGAAATTCCCTGACGGTACTTATGGGTCAATCACACAATTTGCTTGTGATGTACTGAATGATTTTGGCGCAGATTTCAGAGGGCAAAAACAGAACGGACTCGTTACGCCGGAGACTTTATTTCGGGGTGTTGCTAAGACCGCCGGTAATAAAGACAGTGATTTGATTGGTGGCTATGTATCGCAATTTTTGCTACAGCCGCTCTTTCCATTGTTCCCCGCAGGTTGTGCGCCCTTTGTTGGTGGTTTGATTGGTGTAGGCAACTTAAACCAAGAGGCTCTTGCCCGACCACAGCATTTCCCGATTGCCGGACAACGCGAATTTGGTATCTCTTTCGAGGAATATGTACGGATTCAAAACGGCGAAATTCCGCGCATGTATGAGCCGACTGATTATGACCAAGAGCGTGTACGACACATCCGAAACGGTCGTGATATGGGCAGTCTTGTACATACTGATGGACCTTACGAAGCGTACTATAATGCACTGAATATCTTGGTGTATAATGATTTCCCGCGTTGCTCAGATTCTCCTTACTTCAATGGCAGCATCACCAATCAAGGTGACGGTCATACCTTCGGACCACCGGACATTTATGCCTTGATAGCTGAGGCTTGTATAGAAGCCTTCAAAGCAGCTTGGGCGCAAAAATGGAGATTGCACCGCAAATTGAGACCGGAAGCTATGGGTAGAATCATTCACAGACACATGAGGGTTGAAAGACATCCTGCTAAATTCTTGCACCCATCGGTATATACCGGTAAAAGTGCGACTGTGCTTGAAATGATTAATCAAAGAAATATAGCACAAGCCGACTGTTGCAGTATTTTGTTAGAAGGTGATGCCGATACATTCTTGCTTCCTTTGATGTATCCTGAAGGTTCGCCAGGACACCCTGCATATCCGTCAGGTCATGCCACAGTAGCGGGAGCTTGTACGACTGTTATCAAGGCTATTTTTGATGATACGCACTTGCTTGATGTCGGACTTGGTCCTGATGGCGATGGCAGAACAAAATTGTCGATGCCACACCCTACTATCGAAGACCAGCTTGTGTCGATAGAAGGTAATGACGAGCCGGGCAATCCTTACAAACTTGCTAACAGCGACCAGATTAAGAATACGATGACCGTTGGAGGTGAGTTGGATAAACTGGCTTCCAATATCGCTTTGGGCAGAAATTTTGGTGCTGTACACTACCGCCAAGATGGTGATGAAGGTATCTTGCTTGGTGAAAATGTCGCTATCAAATATTTGCAGGATCGCGTGCGTACTTATACCGAAAATGATAATATGGGATATACGCTGACCAAGAGAAATGGCGATAGAATCAGAATTACAGCGGATAAAATTGAACTTCTTGGCAACATCGCATAGACCGACAATAAGTAAGAAAAAAGTATAAGAGTTATCTGATTCTGTATGAATTAGTTAGTCACAATACTTCAACGTATAGTTTAATTCTGTACAGCGACTTACTTATCTTAAATGCAAATAGACTTATTAAAAGTCACCATAGAAAAAGGGGTGGGTAATTGATTTTACTCGCCCTTTTTTTATTTTACTTGTATTTGATGCTAATAAGTATTAATTTTGTAATCCTTACGGTCCCGTAGCTTAATTGGATAGAGCATCGGATTTCGGCTCCGAAGGTTACAGGTTCGAGTCCTGTCGGGATCACTGAAAGTCCTATAAGTCTTTGATTTGTGGGGCTTTTTTTATGCACTAGACCGATTTCTCGACTATCTTTATTTCCTCCTCCGTCAAACCGTAGAGGGTATATACCATGCGGTCAATCTCCGCATCTGTACGGTCAATTTCCGTTTGTAGGGCTTGGATTTCGGCTTTATTTTTATCGAAGTAGGCTGCCCATTCATCTTGCTTATCCAAGTTGAGGGTGATTTTGTTTTTCTTTAGTTCTCCAAGCAAATCCTTGAAATTGTACTCCCAGAAACGCTGGAGTTTTTTGCTGAGTTTTTCTACATTAAGATTTTCTTGGATGCGACGGTGGAAGTTGGTGACTTTTGACTGAATTGCGCTTGTTTTTTCAATTTGAACATCTACTTTTTTGCTTAGTTTGTTTTTTATTTTTGAATAATCTGCGATTGGTATTTGTTCAAAATATTGTGGTTTTACTTCAATATATCCTCCGCTTCTGACTACACATATCTGATTGAGAAAATACCAGATTAATTTTGAATTGAGAATCGCTAATAATGCTTTATCATCAGAGGGTAATATAACAGCCGGAGCATTTATATATGCGCCACTTTCATCATAACTGAATTTACTATTATTTTGCAGATTAGGAAATACAATTTTAGGTTTTTCAAACATTTCATAATAAGCACATTTTCTCAATTCCCACCAATAATCACCTTTATCGTACCGCTTCTTTGCTTTAGTTTCAAAATTGGATAAATGACTCATTAATTTAGGATATTTAGCAATCATTTTTTCAAATGCTTTGCTTTCTTCCAAATCTCCAAATTTATTTTTTGTTGAATTTGATTTAAAAATAATCAACTTTTTTTCTGATTTTGGAATATTCCATTTCTTTAAATCTTTTCCTTCAAAATAACGTTTGATATGCTCATTTAAATTATAATTTTCAAATGTTATAAACGCTTCATTTAAGCCGGTTTTAATCCCATAATAACACTTACTGACAGCCTCTTTTATATTAGAATGTTTTGTTATTTTACTAAATAAAGCAGCTATACCATTGGATTTGAATCTCCAATTTGCTGCATCCAGAGATTGCTGAACGACAGGATATGAATTGCTGTCAAATACCGCTTGAATATCATCAATATCATCTTGTTGGAATTTACAATATAAAAATTCACTACCTGTACCCAATCCAAGTGTAAGGATGACGGGATAGGTCGTTGTTCCTTTAAATACATCAACTTCTGAAAAATCGCTATATGCAATAAAGCCTGTTTTTTCTGTCAAATATTTTCTCAATAGTGTGGAAGAAGTAGTTTTAGTAAAATCATTTGTAATGTAACTCAAGATGCCTTTCGGGTGTAAAATATTGATACCTTTTTCGTAAAAATAAGTGAACAAATCAGCCGTACCTGCAAAGGATTCATAATATTTTTCGAGATGTGGTTTTATGTCTCCTAATAATTCTTGCCTGACATAAGGCGGATTCCCCACCACAATATCAAACCCGCCATTATCAAAAATATCTTTAAACCGTTCTTTCCATTGAAATGCTGATTTTCCGGCAATTTTCGGGTCATCAATCAGCGAGTTGCCGATAAGAATGTTTTGGTCGAGTGCGGTGAGTTCGCTGTGTTTATTGGCGGTTTTGAGCCACAGGGAGAGTTTGGTGATTTGGACGGATTCGTGGTTGAGGTCAACGCCGTAGATGTTATTGGTCAGAATGTATTTGTCTAATGGTGTCGGGTCATTTTCGAGGGAGAGTTTGTCGAGTTCATTGCGGACAATTTGATTTTCTTTATACAAAAAATCAAAGACCTGATTGAGAAATGCCCCCGAACCGCAAGCCGGGTCAATGACTTTGATGTTGCGGAGTGCTTCGGCGTATTGTTGCCAAAAGCGGATATGGGCTTTGATATTTTTATTGCCGCCGTTTTCAAGGCTGTCATAATCTTCGTCGGTGAGGTCGGGTAGCTTGGTTTCGCCGAGTTCCGTTTTTCGGTCATTGAGCCAGCCGCCCACCGACCGCTCCACGATGTAGTGCGTGATGTATTCGGGTGTGTAGAAGATGCCGTCTTGTTTGCGTTTGCCTTGATTATCAATGGGTTCTCCTGTGATTTTGGCTTTGAAGGCTTCTATATCTGAAATGGATTGCTCGAAGATATGCCCCAAGATATTGACATTCATATCCGTTGCAAAATCGTAGCGCGACATCAGAATGATGTCTTCAAGGCAGTCGTCTTTGATGATGAGGTCATTGAGCATCGGGTCATCTGCAAACAGTCCGCCGTTGAAACGATTGATGCGGCTTCTGCGGTGTCCGTTGTTGACATTATGGAAGAGTTTTTTAACAAAAATATAAAATAAAGTATCTTCAGAACTCAAAAAATCAGCACGTACATGTTCTATCAGCCGTTGAAAAGTTTTCATCGGAATGATGTCATAATCTTCACAAAAGCAGACAAAGATAATACGGTCAAGTAGTTTTTGGGTCTTTTCCAGTATGGTCAAATCATCAATTTGGGGGTTAAATTTTTTGAGATGAGCAAACAAATCACTACGGTGTCTTTTGTATTCTTTATAAAACTCTTGGGAAATTTTCAGTTCCTCTTGTTGCCTGTCTTTCAAGATTTTGTCTATGATACTCTCGCCTTTTTCACGAAACAATCGCCCGTTTTGCAAGAGGAAGAAGAAGCGTTGGAGGTCGTTGGTTTTTTCGGTATGTTCGTCATTATTAAAGAGGTTCGGCGCATTTGATTCGCCGGATCTATCGTAGTCGTTGAGCGTGGTGAGTTGCCAGGATTCGTAGCGAGCCGGACCGAGTGATTTGTTGTACAGCCTGATTTCCTTAAAATTGGAGACAATCACCCACTTGCATTTTTCTCCGAATTTGTTGGCATAATCAAAAGCCTGTTCTACGGGAGTGCGTCTGTCACCTTGTCGGTTTTGGGCTTTATCAAGGTGGGTGCGGGCATCTTTGAGTTCGATGGCTACGCGCACATCGGAGCGGTCTTTTTCGCCGTCCGTCATCCGAAAAATACCCAAAGCCCCGTCAGCAGATTTGCCGCCTATGGGTGTGGTGACTTCTTTTTGCAACAACCATTTATCCGGTGTATCGTAAGTATAACCGAGTACATCACCGAAGATTTTATTGAGAAAATCGGCTTGTGTAGATTTTTCTTTTTGGCGGTCAATGCGTCCGCTGTTGATTTGAGCTACCCAATTGTCAATGACAGCGCATTTGTCGTCCAGATTATCCACTTCTTTCTGAAGGATAAATTGGTCGTCCATCGTTTTTCGGAGGAATTTTTTGGCAAAAATGGTTTGGTGCTGCATCTAATGATTTTTTGAGCAGCTAAGGTAGGGAAATTGATATTTAATGCGATAATTATCAAATAAAAAATATCCCCCGAAGTACCTACTTCGCCCCGCGCCAGCGCAGGACTTCGGTACTTGAAAGGATATTTTTTAGATAACGACTTTTGAATTAAAAAAGTTCTTTTCGGTCAAAAAATAATTATCGTTTTAAATATCAGGTAGTGTATTGATAGTAATGCTTTTTTGAAAATAAAATTTAAATTAATTATTTTTTTATTTATAAAATATTTATTATCATTTTTTTATAAACAATTTAATCATTTACTTGACAAAAAAATTAGCAAATAGCATTACATGTATAACACTACCAAATATCAAGGCTATCAGGATTTCTTCGATTATTCCAAAAGACTAACAACTCAATATTGTTCCCTTTTATCTCATAAAATAAGGTGGTATGTTTCGTGATAAATCCCTTGCGAATGTTAGGATGTGAAGAAGAAGCCTCAAACATCTCGGGATATTTACGAATAAGTTCAAGGGTATGTTCAACCTCGTCCATGAAATTAATCGTAATTTGAAGCCCCCATTGATTTGAGAGGTAGTCAAGTATTTCATCATAAGTTTCATCGGCAAGAGGTGACCAGTAAATTGTCATCATGGCTAGGCGTATTTAGCTCTATATTTTGCAATGACTTCATCGTGCGGAATACCCTTACCCTCTGCCATTTGTTGTCGGGCAATTTGGACGGACTCGCGCTGTGCTTTGGTCAAGTCATCCCACCAATCTCCGGTATTTTCAGTATCGTTATGATTTAGTAAATGGTTGATTGCCCCTATTATCGCCTCATTTTCCATGAGCGTGATTTTTCTGATTAAATCTAATTTTACGGCTTGTATATTCATCTTGAATGACTGTATTTGTTCCAAAGATACGGCTTTATTCGGTGAAGTACAACGGTCATTCCTTCTTCTTAGAAGATTTCCCTGACTTCGATTTTGGGTTTTTCTCTTTTTTATTCTTCTGCGGTGATTTGCCCAATTTGATAGATTTCACCCGTTGTATATCTTTTTTCAAAACCTCTACTTTAGCGGAATCTCCATTGGAGGCAGCTTCATACACTTCTTCGGTGTATTTATCTGCCCATTTGGTTTTTTGGCGTTCTACTTGTTTTTCGATTTGAGATTTTCCTTTGCCTATTGAGGGTAAATTTGATAGTTTTTCTGTTGCTTTTTCTACTTTTTTTGATTCAAATAAACTATCAATTTCGCGTTCTTCCTTCTCCATCAAGGCTTTGTTTTCCTTTAGCTTTTTCTTAGATTTCATCGGTAACTTCATTCGCTTACTGCCCATGCGAACTTCCACTTCATCCTCTAATATGGTTTCGATACTGTCTGTCTTTACAGGTACAATGAGTTTATCCTTTGGGCTAAACATCTGTTCCAACCTTCCTTCTTCTTTATCGGCTTGTTTCAATGCGCCCCATTTGCCGTCTTTTTTGACCTCTGTAATCTCGTTTTCGTAATCCTTTATTTCATCATATTCGGGGGCTACAGATTCTATGCCCCATTTGTTGACGATGCCCCATTTGCCATCTTTTTTCACAGCAATTCTATCATCAGATAATTTGCGATTATCGTCATACTTTGTGTTCAATATAATCGGAGTGAACACGCCCGGTGCGACTGCCCAAGTTATGGCAGGTATGAAAAATATAAACAATAAACCTATTGACAAAGCACGTCTGTATTTTTGTAAAGTCGGCAACGATTCGGGTGGAACGGAAGGTGCCGGAATACTTCTATTCCTATCTTTGGATGACTTAGGTTCGACTTTATGAAGTGCCTTTGTTTCTTCTGCTATTCCTGTTGTTTCAGCATGTGCCAATATCAAGGCATTATCGGCAGGGGCTTTTGCCCAATCAACATTTTCATGTACTACATCTGTTGTTATTTCCACGTCTCTATCCAATACGACCACATCTTTATACTCCTTGCCATGCTCATCCCGCACCAATGTCACCGATACTTTCAACTGCAAACTATGGACACCTTCTATACGCGGCGTTACATCATACAACCATTCCGAATAATCGTCTTCCTCAATCACCTGCTCTTCCGTACTTTTTGTTTTTATATCAAAAGCATCTTCATTACTGTCATTCACCAATTGCACTTTCATGTATTTCCCGATACGGCGAATATCCTCAATAACAGGTTTATCCGCCTCTAATGCTTCTTTTAAAATGGCTTCGGGTATATCTTCGGGCGCAATGCGGATAGTGCAAAGCGACGTGACATCTTTTTGCATTTTCGCAGGAATGTGGTACAGTACACGTCCGCGTTTGCGAGGCTGTTGTTGGGGTTCGGTATCTGTTTTGGCAGTAATGTGTTGATTTAATGCTCTGGCAATTTCTACATAAGGTTCGTCTTCCGTATCCCACACCGAACTCGTCGTATGCACACCATTCAAAGGCAATACTTTCAATTGACTAAAAGGCGCATTCTCCCATGCACAATCCCGAATGATGACAGGAATGACACTCGCCTTACCTGCCGCATGGAGTTCGAGTGCCTGCTTCATTTGATGCTCGTAACAAAAATCAGACGCAATAAAATCAGCACTCACCAAGAGCAAAATAATGTCAGCACTTGCCATTGCCCGCTCTGTTTCTTCCAACCACTCTTTACCTAAATCTATTTTACCATCATACCATATCTTCACACCTTCAGTGCGCTCCAAAGAAGTCAGGTGTTTACGCAATAGCTCCAATATGTGCTCATCCGCTTTTGCGTAAGCTATAAAGATGTTCGTGTGTTGATTGGGTACTGACATTTATAATGAGTGAATTAGTGAATGATTTAATGAGTGAATAAAATCACTGTATTTTGTTTTGCGTTATAAATATATTTAAAAATATCTTTATTTCAAAATATTCATTTTATTATAATGAAATAAACGCCAATTAATTTTATTTTTTGTTCAAAATTCAAAATAAAATAGAAATTCTATACTTCTATATGCACAAAGAGAGCCAAAAGTAGTCAAACGGTTGCTTCTTTATTTTTTTTAATTTGTCTTAAATGCGGAAAACCTTTGTAAATCAATGATTTACAAAGGTTTTCTTATTTTTTAATCGTGTAATTTTATTTTTTTGTATGGCTAAAATTAAGGGGATTATAGAAGGTTAAGGAGTTTGTGCGAGTCGGAAACCTATATTAAAATTAGAGCGTGACGGAAGATAGCCATATTGAGCATCTACTCTACAATTTCTATCAAGATTATTACAGGATCCACCGCGAAGCACCATGCAAGGAACTTCATCTAATTTCATGGAGCATTGTCCTTCATACTCAGTATTACACCATTCCCATACATTCCCACTCATATCATATAAATCAAGTTCATTCGGAAATTTACTTCCTACGAAATGAGTTTTGTTGTTACTATTGTAGGTATTCCAAGCTACATCGTTTGGATCGTTACTGCCTGCATATTTATATCCTTTGCTTCCTTGACCGCCTCTTGCAGCAAACTCCCATTCCATTTCACTGGGTAGCCTAAAAGTTCCACTAGTGATAAAATTTAATTTACTAATAAATTTCCGTATTTCATTCCAGCTTACCTGATTCACAGGACACTGACCACAACTATTGTCCTTGTTACTCGGATTATTTCCCATAATTACTTCCCATATATCCTCTGTCACTTCATATCTACTGATATAAAAACTATTTATTTCTCTTTTATCATAATTGTTATCTCCATATTTTTTATCATTATTCACTACTTCTACATAAACCATATTGCTCATAATTTTATCTACAACTTCTCTTAATTTAGCTTCAGCTTTCATACAATTATCAATCCCCTTTTTCGCTTCTTTTCCCTCCTCCTTTAATTCCAAAGCTCTCTTGTATTTTATTATTGATAAGTTGTATTTCTTTTCATTAAATAAATCATTAGCTTCACGAACAAACAGTAAATACATAGAGTCTAGCTTCAACTTATTGCTTTTTTTTCGTTTACAGTCTTCTATCCACTTATCAATTTTTATACTATCCAAGTGTCGTATTTTCTCATATATACCTATGGCATCGTCATACTTCCCTTTAATATATAGCTCATTAGCATTAAGAACATCCCATTCATGTAATACTTGACTTTTCGAAGTTTCAAGACTAATATTATCACTTATATCAGGATTTACATATTTTGAGATAAAGATAGAAAGAGTCAATCCAACAATCATCATTAGAAAAAATATAAAAACTTTATCATTCAACTGATTCGAAGGTAATTTTACTTTTTCATCTTCTTTTAATATACTTATATCAGTCGGATCAGGAAAAAATTCATCATTTACGGTTACCTTTTCTTCGTCTTCATCTTTACTTACTAAAACCTTTTCCTTCGTTTCTACTAAATCATCCCAAGCAATATTATTCACTTTTTTAACACGATTTATACTATCTCCTATTCCTTTTGTAATATCCGCATAAGCATCTTCTTTGTACTCCCATTTCGTTACAGGATTTCCATTTTCAGGTAAAGCTTGCAGTTCATTTAGTAATGGTATTATTTCCCAATGGCAGGTTCTAAGAATAATGGGAATTAAAACAACATTCCCTCGTGCATGACGCTTAAATGCGCTCGTCATTTCATTCTTAAAAGGTTTCGAACTTAAAGCATCAGCACTAATAAGCAATAAAATAATATCCGCCTCATCTAAATGCTTTTTGATTTCTGCTTTCCATTTTGTTCCGGGCATCATCTCTCCATCGTCCCAAACAGTCAAATTTTCAGTGTCAATCAAAGGTGCAAGGTGGACACGTAGTCGTGTTAAATGGCTCTTATCCTTTCTGGAATAGGCTATAAATATCTTAATAGGTTGTGGGTCGGTAGCATTCATCTTGGGTGTAAATATAAGAAAAAATTACAAGTATAAAAACTAATGATATACTATTATTTTTCAGCGTTTAAATTTCTCATGATTGAGGTATTACATAAAAAAGCCCTTGCAAATCAACAACTTGCAAGGGCTTTTTTTATATGAGTAGTATTCGTTATTAATGCCCTACAAATTTCTTATTAGAGGCAGAGGCATCTGAGGGTACAGGGACAGAGGTTGGCGTAAGTCGTGGAGTAGTAACGACAGGAATTGCATCTTTTTTACCTGTGAAAGTAGGTTTAGTTGTCGTCTTGACAGGCGGTGAAGGCTTGCTTGTGACCACAGTTGGTGGTGGCGTGTAAGCAACCGTTTTTGCCGGTGTATAAGAGGTCGTTGTTGCAGTTGGCATTGTGGTAGTTGGGTCGGGGATGCCTAAAAAGGTCTCTTCCGAAGCAAAAGTATTGGTAGATGCTTCTTTGACCAATCCACTGGCAGCGGCGGCAATGCTTTCTCCTCTTTCTCCCTCATTGCTCCATGCGCCGATAGGTCCGCTAGACGTGTGCGCCCTTAGCGGGTCGAGGGTCGGTATGCCCGATGTGGTGCTGATGTCGCAGAAGTAATTGATGAAGCTAAGTCGTCCGGTATCGTCGTAGAGGACACGCATGAAGATTGCCTGATTTGCCTGTGCATTGAAGCGAACACTATGTCCGTAGAGTTGGGTGGCGTGTAGCCGTCCGGCAGATTCGTCGCTTAATATCGTGTAGCCTTTAGCAACTAATTCAGCTTGTAATTCGGCGTTAAAATCTTGAATGAGGTAGTCAATCTGTGTCGCTAATTCAGCACTCAACGGACTTTGTGAGACGATGTAATGACCGCTCATGTCAATAGTTTGTGCATAGCCTTTTTCATGTAAAATAAACACAAAAAATAATAAAAACAGTGTTGTGATTTGTCGCATGAGTTTCCTATATTTTTATTTTTTTCGTAATTACTTACCACTAAGTTCACACAGGAAACAAAGTCAAATTAACGAAAAAGAAAACTAAGGTTTTTGTGAAAATCCCTTATAGTTTCTTGTGTTCTTCTGCGTTAATTCGACTTTCGTGTGCTTAGTGAACTTAGTGGTAAGCAATTGATTTCAAAAATATGTTAAAAAGTATTGTTTAAAAACCTTGCAGTCAGTGTGTTTTTAATTCTACTATTTATGTATCGGAGGCATCTCATTGAACAAATCATTATAATACGAAAATTGTACCATTTTTATGATACAAATGGCTTTAATAGGTTGATTATCAAACAATTAAATTTTTAATATTTGTAAAAAAATCGTAATGTGTAGTAAAAAAATAACAGGTAGGATAGTTGATGGTATAGATGTGAAATATAAAAGAATACAATATGTAAATTTTCATTTTTTTAAAATAAAATTATTTAAATATTATATTAAAAAAAATAAAAACTATGTCCTATCGACACTTTTACATTTTACATTTAGTGTTTTACATTTTACATTTTCAAAGTTCCTTTTCCATTTTATAATGTTTAATACCAACTTCTTTAAAGGCACGTCCTTTCTTTTTATATTTTAATTTTAGGTAAAACGGAACGGCGGTATCACGTGCATGTAAGGTCATTTTTGTAAAGCCTTTTTCTTTGGCAATGCGTTCGCTATCTGCCACCATAAATTGTCCGATACCTTTGCCTTGACAATCCTCATGAACAGCCACCTGCCGCATTTTTATATCATTATTTTCTTGTGGAGCGAGTATCAGACAACCAATAAGTTCGTGCTTATCGGTGTAGCAAGCAAGATGAAACATATCGTGTTCTGCAGCCAAATATTCAGGTGTAAACGCCAATCCGAGCGGCTTTCTGAGAATATCATCCCGCAATTTGACGACCTCATCATAAGCAGGCGTTCCGAAATCTATCAGTAGTGTAAACATATTTTAAGTATCAAGTAGTGAGTAGTGAGTTACGAGTATCGAGTTAGGAGTAGTGAGTTTAAATAATTGATAATCAGTATTTTAACTCAATGAATTCATTAACCGTTCACCATTAATCATTAACCATTAAAAAAAATTGTAAGTATCGAGTTACGAGTATCGAGTTTAAGTTGCAAATACCTGACAATCAGTATTTTAACTCAATACATTCATTAACCATTAACCGTTAATCATTAACCATTAAAAAAAAGTGGCTTTATACAATTCAAAAAAAGTGTCCGAAAAATACAAAGAATCATATTGATATTCCGCATAATTTTGTAATCGAAATATTCATCCATTATTTATAAAACACTTTAGAACGCAATAACATTATGAAACACACTATCAAAGTTGTCCTGTAAGTCCAAAAAACAAAAACAATATATCCATTAACTCACAGGAGGATTCGTCCTCCTGCAAAAAAAAGGCATGAGGATACCAAAAATATTTTTAAGGAACTATCTCAAAAGGTTACATCATACAATGATTGATATAAATCTCGAAAGCATCAGCATCTATACTGATGCGGAGACTTTTTTGAGGGAGATGTTCAATCCGAGAAGTGTCTTTTATGCTTTAGCCATAGCATGGGATTATGGTGGGAAGGCACATACAATTCACGGTAATCTCCCTTTGCGGCTCTCTTACAACGATACCCGTCGTTATCAGGGAGAGGCTTTGAAGTTATTTAGTGGTCAGGATATACATGGAGGATTAAATTTATGTATATTTGCATATAGCTATGAACACGATAGTCGGCAACATAAAAGTTTCCTGCAAAAACTTGACTCGGCTGTTCAACAAATTTTTGCTGCCAATAACGAAGCATCAACCTATCGTTTGTCAGAAAATTTGAACAATTATCAAACGCAGACTTCCGAAAATATCAAACATCAGGTCGCAACATTTTTAGAGGAAGAAGGTGTCAATGCGACCAATATTTTTGAGGGTCTGATAGATATTGAAAACATAGCACCGAACAAAAATTTATCAACTATTAATCATTACAGAAAAACGGGTGGATTCAGTTTGTCAATTGCAACCTGATATATTGTTTTATGTTTTTATTGCTGAATTGTTGTATGGTT
Source organism: uncultured Saprospiraceae bacterium (assembly GCA_938028705.1). Classification (GTDB taxonomy): domain Bacteria; phylum Bacteroidota; class Bacteroidia; order Chitinophagales; family Saprospiraceae; genus JAHDEO01. Next base: position 82,143 of record CALIZI010000021.1, read on the forward strand.
ATATTGCTACATGGTTTTATTTATCAATAGTATAACAAACAACAATATAACAGTAAAGCAATACAACAATAAAGCAATGAAACAATACAATTCACCCGATACACAATATGAAGAACCCAACTGCCATATCCTGCGCTCACGGGCGTATCCAACGTATTTTACTGGCTTTTCCGAAGTATAGTAAAAACAAAAAACATCTGAAAGCATTGCTGGCAGATTTGGGGAGAAAACTGCCACATTATACCAAAATTGAGATTTTGGTGTATAATAATGATGCCACAAAAGAAGCCGTAGAAAGCACCTTGAAAAATGAAATGATTGACTACTTTTTTTATGATGACCATAAAGATGACCACGAAAAATTAGCCCGATTACGCGATACACAAAGATGTTGCATCATCAAAAATCCGCATTATCACAATTTTTCAATTTGGGTGCAAGACCCCTTCCTCGTTGTATCGGATGAAGAATATGGAGGCAGCGGATTGGTGCTTGTGGAGCCGCGTAAAGATGTGCCGGGAACGAATGATGATGAAATTGCCAATCATTTTGAACAGTTGAAAATTTATCGCTCTCAAAACGCACCGCTTTCGTTTCATGGTGGCAATACACTGGTGGGTGATGATTTCATTCTGGTCGGTGCCAAACACTATAATGCCACCAAAAAAATACTTGCCGACCACTCGGAAAAAATGCACAGATGCGATGAACTTGACCGGATGACGAGGAAGCATTTTGCCGATTATCTGGGCAAAGAGATGAAGATTATTCCGGTGGGAAATGCACAGTTTCGTCAGTGTATTTTGGACTATACACAGGAGTGGGAAGATACGCAACAGAAAGAACCTTTTGCACATATTGACCTCTATATCTCGCTGGCAGGCAGGAACAAAAACGGGCAGTACCAACTCGTAATAGGCGAACCCGTAACTACTATGCCCGAAGGCGAGGCAGCCGTTGAATCCCTCAAAGAACTCCTTGACCCCGTAGTGGAAAAGTTGGCTTTGGAAGGCTTTAAAATCATCAGAAACCCTATGCCACTGACCGCCTCACGCGCAGGTAGCAGCAATGAATATTATTGTTTTTATAATAATGCACTCGTAGAAATAGACGGTAACAGCAAGCGGGTGTGGCTACCTACTTTCGGACATTGGCACTGGAAGAAAAACCTGAGAAAATACGACATCGCCAACCGCGAAATATGGCACGACTTGGGCTTTGAAGTGACCGAACTGATGAGTTTTCACCCCTTTGTCAGACAAAAAGCAGGAGTACGGTGCGTGACCAAATACATGGGCAGATTCAGTGTGTATGATAGTGTTCATGGGTAGTTAATCTGAAAATCGGCAAGTCAATCAAGTCATTAACAACAAGAAAACACCGATGAATTAACATTATTTTTTATTTATTTTTAATTTTTTTATAAAATATTTTTTTTAATAAATTAAAAAAGTAATTTTAACTAACAAAAAACGCTCTTTTACCACACATTTAAAATAAAATTATACAACATATTGCATACTTTAAATTCCATTATTGTTATGAGTACTAATGAAGCATTAATGCCTAAATGACATGACTGTTGAACCTTAAAAAATCATCAATCAATCTATTAACTATTAAATTCGGAAATTATGAGCAAAAAAATTGATGAAGTCAAAGTTATGCTTGACGATAATAATGAAAATGTTGTCTTGATAGACGGCGATGAAAGTCATACCTACGACCTGACCGGAAATACCGTAGGCATCAAAGTGCAAGGCAAGCACCTGACTATTGGAGAGCCACTTCCCGTCACCTCCGATGAAGTCAAATTTAAAGTAACGGACAATATGAACCTGAGCTTGGAGAGTTTCACTTTCCCCGGCGATTACGAAGAACACGCCCTTGTCATAGGCATCGACGACCTACGTACCGGACGCACCATCAGTGCCTTCTCCATAGATGACCGTACGATTAATGTCCACAGAGAAAATGGTTATTTAGTCATCGGTACAGGAGAAATTGACGATGACGATACCGATACTGAAATGATGTAATCGAAAAAGATTAAACAAAAAAGTCAGCAATCAGACCACACCATATTGGCAGCTGATTCCTGACCTATAAAGATTAAGTTAGTAGTATAATTTGGGTTAGGGTAGCCGCAACTTAGGTTGTGCGTTACCCTTTTTTGTATTGGAGTGTTGTGGTGTGGTAGTGTTGGAGTGTTGTAGTTCGCGCTACAAAAGAACTACAACACCACAACACTAACGCACTACAACACTACCACACTATCATCCTCCCGCTTTTTTGGCTTTGTAGCCTGCTGCGAGCAGGATGTCCATGACTTTTTCGCGTTGATTGCCTTGAATGATGACTTCGCCGTCTTTGACTGAACCGCCTACACCACATTTGCTTTTGAGCAATTTGCCCAAATCCTTCAAAGCCGCTTCCGAACCTATAAATCCGGTCACTAAAGTCACCTCTTTTCCGCGTCGTTTCTTACGGTCAATCCATACCTTTAGCGATTGCTTCTCCGGTGGAAAAGTCGTCATTTCCCGTTCTTCCTCTTCAAACCTGAAATCAGGGTCAGTGGAATAAAAATTTAATTTCTTACGCTTTTTTGCCATGAGTAATGACGTGTTGTGGTGTTGTGGTGTGGAAGTGTTGTGGTGTTGTATAATTTTCACGAATAAAGAACTACAACACTACCGCACTACAATACCACAACACATTCTTAATTAAAAAGTCCGTTAGATTCGAGAGTAGGAGTAAGGCGATATTCCAGATGATTATCGTCGTTGGTGTTTTCTATCCACCACAACTGACGTTCTTGCAGGCGGGTCAGGTTCCAAATAACACTGTCTCCCGTAGGTGGGTAAGGTTCGTCGAAAGTGAGCAGTAGTTGTTCTTTCTCATTTTGAAACTCCCATGAGCCGTCGTACTGTACCAGATTGTCCAGTGTATCTATGGCTTCATTGAAATGTATCCAAGTCGCAAAACGCCCTTCTTTGTCAAAACCAATGCTGCTCAGGCTATAATCAATCGTAATTTCGTTTTCGCTGTCCACCACTTTTCCCGTAGTCACATCCAGTCCGTTTCTTAGCACCAGTTCGTATTGCCAACTATTGACCACACGCGCCTTCTTGGTACGTACCGGAAAAATATAAGGATTACATTCGTATTTCTTGCAGCCCGAAAACATCCCTATACTAAGTAAGCCTATCATTAAAATTAGCGGATAACGTAGATTTATATTCTTCATTTATGTAGTGATTGGTAATAGTGATTAGTGTTTAACTGAATAATATACTGAAAATCAACATATTACTCCCCACACCAATCGTTCATTTAATATTTTTTGCAAAAATAGCAATTTCAACACCAACTATTCAATAATAATGCGATAATGATGAAATGCGATGATGTGATAATGATGAAATGCGATGATGATGAAATGTGATGATGCGATAATAATGAAATGCGATAATGCGATAATAATGAAATGCGATAATGCGATAATGATGAAATGCGATAATGCGATAATGATGAAATGCGATAATGCGATAATGATGAAATGTGATGATGCGATAATGATGAAATGTGATGATGCGATAATGATGAAATGCGATAATGGACAAGTTCATCTAAATCATAAAAGTAGTTAACACTTTTGGAATCTGATTTTAAAAATGAAAATAAAATTTAAATACTTCGCTTGCTAAACTTCAAAAAGTTTGGTCTCCGATAGCTATCGGAGAAGTAAAGCACTGATTTGTAGCTAATTATAAATTTCAGTACCCTACCCACGTTTAGCAAACTTGAAAAGTTTACCAAACGGCTTACTTATATTTTGTGTAAAATTAACATCGTATGAAGTGTCAACTAATCAGATAAACTTGTCCGATAATGCGATAATTTTAAATATTCATTCATTTCACATTTAAAGCATTACCTCATTTCAACATTATCGCATTTCAGCATTACAGGCAAACTAATTTTCGATAGGTCATTAGACCATTCGATTCAATAGCTACCAAGTACATACCTGCATCTAGTTGATGATGATTAATATTTTGTGTAAATGAGCCGTTAATTTGTCCGTCAAACAAAGTAGAAATATGTTGTCCGTTCATATCAAATATATGAACTTGTATAGCAACGGATGACGACACGTCAAATTCCAAAGTTGCAGATTGACCTTTTGCCACCATATTCGGATACAGTGCTATGCGGTCAAGTTTCATCACACTCTCCACATCTGTCAATGTACCTGTCATAAACGATGCTCCGTCCGATGCTTCCGTACATGTATAGCCGTCGCTAAATGGATGAATACGCCAATAATAAGTCGTATTTTCATTCAACATACCACCGCCAACTACCGCCGTAGTATCCGACACCAAGCCTTCGGTGACAGCAAAAGAAGGACTGAAATTGGATAAGCGATTCACTTCATAATAATATCGGTTAGCATTGGGTACATTCGACCAAGTCAGGGTCGTATTATAGTCACCGACTTCGGCTTCGTACAGCGTAGGCATTTCCGTAATTGGCTCGCGAGGTATATCCTGATTGGTGAGGTGTGCGGGGCGATCATCAATCAAATTGGCACGCATAGCCGCTTGTTGTTGAGGCGTAAAAATCCCCTGACATGCCCCATCTGCATAATTCATAAAATTGCGGGCATCTGAGCGAAACTGCACACTATCAGGGTCTTTTTGCAGTTGAATACTCATACTATCATCATTACAAGCATACACAGCACTCAAATAATCAGGCGGTGTATCACAAAAGCCATCGGCAGCCTCCGTACAGTTTGAGCCGTCCACAAATTCCACCTCAACATTTCCCCAACCGCCCACTACTAAAGGCGTAATCGTATCAAAATTATACTCAATACCTTCCCAACCCAAAAACGGATGCGGCAAAGTCAGATAATGCCCCACCTCATGCGCCCACGTATGCCAGGTATCCAGATTCATATTGGCTATCGTCACCGTCAAAGCATCCCTTCCGGGAGCATAATATCCACCCGCTCCGGCAGCGGTTCTTACGATATAAGAATTAATCGTATTCGGCACATTATTCAACGACATCATCTGATAACCCGCCGGATAATCATCGTGGTCATACCATTCCGTATTATCAACATACCTAATCTCTCCCGATATGTAAAACTGAATACCAGAGGGTTCAAAATCAGCATTGAGTTTACAAAAATTAGACAATACATTCGGAATATCGTAATAGCCTGCCCCCTCAAAAGTACCTAAAATATGTATAGTCACCGGCACGTACAAAGTGCTGTCTGCACCTTTGCTATACATATCAGGATTTGCCTGATACTTTTTAAGCCATTCGGACTTTACAGGTGGCGTACCGCAAGGCAATATCTCTTGAGCATTCAGATTCCAACAAAATAAAAAACTGATACAGTATAAAATATATTTTTGCATAATGATTAGGTTTAATGGCATGTTTAGAAAAGTGGTTGACACTTTTATTTTCAAATTAAAATAATGTAGAATGTAAAATAATAAATGTAAAATGTAAAAGTTGCAGAACGCAATACAAATACATTTTTTCCGTATTTAATTGATTTTTAAATTATTATAAAATAAGAAAATAAAAATATTTTATATACGTACTATCGACACTTTTACATTTTACATTTATTATTTTACATTTTACATTTAAAAAGTGTCAACTACTTTTACCACAAATTTAAACATGCTGGTTTAATTTATTTTTATAAATATTTTTTTTATTTTAAAAATGCTTTTATTTGATACCGTAGCACAGTGCTTCCAGCCTGTGTTGCAGTTGTACGATACGAAGTCAGTGCATTATAGTTTTCACATACTTCCTGTGGGTTTTCCACTCCTGCGCTAAATATGCGGACAATTGAAGGTGGCTTCCGATGTGCAAATACGTCAATATTTGGCATGTTTAGAAATATGGTTGACACTTTCTTGAAATGTAGTGAACGTTCCAAATTGAGTAATCACGCAGAGAACGCAGAGTTCGCGGAGATTTAATGTAGCATCTCTCTGCGAACTCTGCGTTCTCTGCGTGAAAAAGTGTCAACTACTTTTACGGCAAATCTAAACATGCCCAATATTTCTAAAAAACAACACATTATATATGACTTTTCTATACAACCATTAAATAAAAACCTATATTTGCCAACAAAATCCTGTAAATTTACATTAATATTGAAACAATACTTAATTTTTCAGTGGTCAGACCATTTCATTGTCACAAAAAAGACAAACAATAACGCTGACCTCTGACAGTAAAGCGGTCTGATTTCTGACCTCTTCTATTTACATTCATCAAAATAAAAAACACGATTATGACCAGAGAAGAACAAGCAGACAAAATCATCCAAAACCACGTCCTGTACTCTATGGGTTTGGGTATCATTCCTCTCCCTTTTGTCGATATTGTAGGTGTGACCGCCACCCAAGTTGACATGATACACCAGATAAGCAAGTTGTATGGCAAAAAATTTTCCGATATAGCCGGAAAATCCTTTATTGCTTCCACCACAGGTACATCTTTGGCACGGATTGGCGCATCGTTTATCAAAGCCATTCCGGGTATCGGGAGTGTCATTGGTGGCGTTTCGATGTCTATCATGTCGGGGGCTTCCACTTATGCTATCGGGCAGGTGTGCAAGCGGTTTTTTGAAGATGGTTTGGACTTGGATGATATAGATCAAGACCTCGCCAAGAGCATTTACGAAGAGGAACTCGAAAAGGGCAAACAAGTAGCTTCCGACCTCAAATCAAAAGCCGAAAAAGAGAAAAAACAACCCACCGCAGCCGCTACCGCCGCACCAAAAGAGGAAGAAGACATTTACACCCAATTGCTCAAACTCGGTGAATTGAAAGAGAAGGGGGTCATCACAGACGAGGAATTTCAAAAAATGAAAAAAGCATTGGTAGATAAGTTTTAGTATATAGTTGATGGTTCATAGTTCATAGCACTTCTCGCGTTAGTCTATCAACTATGAACCATCAACTATGAACCATCAACTATCAACTGCCAACCATGAACTATCAACTATGGACCAACAACCATCAACCTTTATAAAACCTGCTATTTCGATTCGTTTGAGTGAATTGGAAGGTCTGCTTGACCAACAAATCCCAGATGTCTTGTTTGATAGCGAAGCCGCTGCCGAAGGACAAAATATAGACATCAAAGCCACCAAATCGGGTGCTGTCAAACTCGCTGCCGAGGGCAATACCATTCATTATCGCGTACCGATTCGTATTGCGGTCAGGAAGGATATTGGTATCTCCGAAGCCACTGCCAATTGCGAAATGATGATGGGTTTTAAAACCGATTTTCTCATACTACCCGATTGGTCATTGCGTACAAAAACAGATATTGTACAATACGGTTGGATAAAAAAACCGATACTGAAACTTGGTATTGTCACCTTTCCCGTAGAGACGATACTGCTCAATATTCTACATTCCAAAAAGAAACTTATCTGTGATTCTATTGACCAACAAATTACAGAAAACACGAATTTAAACCAACTCATTCCGCTTACGCTTGGCAACTTGCCTAATCCGATAGTCGCGCCTTTTGTAGGCAAAATATGGTGGTGGGCAAGCCCTGTCAGTACCTATCTCGACCCGCTGTATGTAGAAAATAAAGCCCTTGAAATCACTTTTGGCTTGAAATCAAATGTGGCATTGGGCATTGGCAAGCCTTTGACAACCAATCCATTAGAAATCAATGCGCCCGACTTTACCGAGTCACTCCGCTCACCAAGCAATTTGCAAGTACATACCCAAGTGGCTTTGGCTACCCTACAAAAAATTGCTAACGAACAACTTGCCGAAAAACGTCTGCCCATTGAGCAATTTGAATTGATACCAAAAAATATACAAGTACAAAGTGAAGGCGAAAAACTGGTCGTCAAGTCAGATTTATCCGGTGGTTTTACTGGCAATGCCACTATAAAAGCCATTCCCGTTTACAACAATTCCAAGAAAACCATTGACTTCAAAGACATCACCTTAGACCTCGAAGGCAAAGGCATCAAAAGTAAAGGTATTGCATTAATGGCTTCCAGTATTTTACTAGAACAACTCAATCAACACCTCAAAATTCCACTTAAACCCATGATTAAAAACCTCAATTCTTTTATTAATAAAAACGAAATACAGCCCGGCATTTTCCTTAAATCTTACATTACGGATTACGATATAAAAGATGTCAAAATTGACCCCGAAACTATCGGTTTTCAACTTAGTGCAGAAGGACTTATTTCTGTAAAAGTAGAGAAGTTAGCCATTAGTGATTCTAACGCTTGATTCGTTCCAAACACGTCAGCACATCAACACGTCAGAACGTCAGCACATTATCCATCCACCTTGCAAAATCGGCGATATTTTGTCGACTCAGACTGTGTTTGGAATCGTACTCGTGAAAGGATGTTTTGATGTTCATGTTTTCCAAAAATTGCTGATCACTCAAAGCATCTTTGAAAGGTAAAATAGGGTCTTGCTTACCATGCGATATAAAAACGGACAGGTCGGAAAGTTCACTTTTATCAGCTATGACGGTCTCTATCTCGTCGGGTATTTTCCCACTAAAAGCTATAATGCCTTTCACCTTTTCCGGCACCGACAAACCTACGCTGTATGACATCATCGCTCCCTGACTAAAACCACCGACAAAAACCTGTTTCGAGTCAACACCATAAGCCGCTACCAATTGGTCAATCAACTTAATCACCAACTTCCGACTTTGCTCTGCTTGTACTTTGTCAATCTTCGCTTTACCCTGCCCAATACGCTGATAATCATACCACTTATACTTATCACCACCTTCATCAAAAGGCGCACGAGCCGAGACCACCAACAAGCGTTTGTCCAAGACATTTGCCAATGAAATCAAATCGTCTTCATTGCTTCTCAAACCATGTAATAGCAACAACATCGGCGTTTGCGCTGTTATTTTTTGAGGTACATTTACTTTATGCACTAAGGCAAAATCAACTTTGGAAGGTGCTGTCTTGGCATCTTGATTGGGGCTGATACATGACCCTAATATTAGAAGTACGAGGAACAAAAAATTATATTTTTTCATAATCATATTTTTTAAATATTTTATCAAACTAACTTGATAATGTCATGTTTTAAAAATAAATTATATTTGTATTTAATATAGGATATTTTTTCCGAATTTGGGCTAAAACTCGTCAGACATTTAAACATTGCTGGAAAAATATGACATCATCGATGAATTTTGAAAATGTCAGACGAGTTTTAGCCCAAATTCAAGAGCAAAACACCAACTATATTAAATAAAAATCGAACATGACATTGTCAAACTAATCACCATACTACTATACATGAACCTTAAATCATAATGTCTTTCTGAATTTATTTCAGAATCTCCCAAGCTACAAGCACGATGTTTAATGTGAGTTATAAATTTGTATCTTATTATAAATCAACAAATTAGAGCATTTTTCATCATTAGTTTTCCATTGTCTGGGAGTCCCGACAACTGTACGGGAGAAATAAATTCAGCAAGACGTTTTTTCCTTGGTGTTTTTGGGTCATGTATAGTAGTATGACTAATCACTACATTAGTTTGAGTAAATATCTACAATTTTAACATCAAAATTAAAAAAATCAGCCTATCTGTAATTTGAACTTGAACTTGATACTTGAACTTGCACTTTATTCATTACCTTTATACAAATGAAAAAGCAATTCACACATATCAATTCGGCGGGTAATCCATCTATGGTAGATGTCGGTCAGAAAGCAGCGACACATCGGGTAGCGAAGGCGCAAAGTATTGTTCAGGTAGATGAAGCGATACTCGACTTATTAGAAAATGACGATATACATACTAAGAAAGGTCCTGTATTTCAGACGGCAATCATAGCCGGAGTCATGGCAGCTAAAAAAACGGGTGAGTTGATTCCGCTTTGCCATCCTATCGGCATGGATAATTGTCAGATTGATATTCATATCAATACACAAAAAGAGATTATAATTAACTGTACAGCAAGTGTTTATGCCAAGACCGGTATTGAAATGGAAGCCCTCACAGGCGCAAGCATAGCCGCACTGACGATATACGATATGTGTAAGGCATTTTCGCACAATATCATTATCAAAGAAACTAAATTAATGGAAAAAACAGGTGGCAAAAAAGATTTTAAACGACAATAGTACAGGCGGTTTCAACCGCCATGTGTAGCTTTACATGGCGATTGAAATCGCCTGTACTATTAAACATATTATGAAAAAACATACGAAACACACACAACTCAAACGCCCAAGTCTCGGTCAGTTTGGCAGAAATGAATGGTCAATACTCGGCACCACCTGTGGTAATATACAGGCATTGTCTAATGAGATTATCAATCGGCTATCGCCAAAATATCAACTCGCTTATGTAGATGCCGACCATAAAAGTCATGACGAGGAAGGAGACGATGCTGCCCCACAAGCAATGATTTATACAGATAAAATTGGTTATCATCGTTTCGATTTTCAGGCAAATATGGAGTCCTATCATTACAGGATGTGGTTCAATGATGCCCACCTTATTTTGGTCAATGGCAATCATTTCAAAGCCGCCCGGCAGTTGGTGTGCATAGACCCGAAAAAAGCGGAATCATTGAGCCGTAAACTTGAAAAACTGACTGATGTACAAGCATTTATATCTTATGAAGATACTAATGATATTCACGATTTTTTAAAAAACCATTTACCACACTATAATGAGATACCTATTTTTCGCGCTAATGAAATTGATAAGATTGTTTCTTTTTTACAAGAAAAAATAAACGAAAATACGCCACCACTCAAAGGCTTAATTCTCGCAGGCGGACGCAGTACACGCATGGGGCATGATAAAGGTTTGATTGAATATTTCGGTAAGCCGCACCGCGAATATTTGTATGACCTTATCTCACCGTTTTGTAGTACGACTTACCTCTCTTGTCGTGCCGACCAAGCTAATGACCTAGGTGATTTTCCGTTGATAAAAGATACTTTTGAAGGGCTTGGTCCTTTTGGTGCTATTGTCTCCGCTTTTCGGGAAGACCCTGATGCGGCATGGTTGGTTTTGGCTTGCGATTACCCGCTGATGAATGAAGCGACGATTAAGCAATTGGTCAACAAGCGCGATGCTTCGCAAGTGGCTACGGCATTCAACAGTCCGCATAGCGAATTTCCTGAACCCTTGATTACGATTTGGGAACCAAGGAGTTATCCGGTCTTATTTCAGTTTTTGGCGCAGGGCTACTCTTGTCCGCGTAAGGTGCTGATTAATTCGCGGGTGCATCTGATTGATCCTTTACAACCGGAAGTTTTTAAAAATATTAATCATAAAGAAGAGTATGAAGCGATACTGGAAAAAGTAGCGAGTAGCGAGTGACGAGTTGCGAGTCGATGTATCCTGTTTACTAAACTTCAAAGAGTTTAGTAAACGGAGTGCTTAAATATTGTTTTTGTTTTTAAAATATAATCTTATCAGGTTAATGAGTGAAGAAAATATAAATATATTATTAAGCAACAAGCCTTTGGATGTGCAACTTTGTACAGATTTTGTACAGCGTCCTGACTGTGGCGGTATCAATGTATTTATCGGTACGGTACGCAATAATACGAAAGGTAGAGGTGTAACGCGACTCGAATTTGAAGCCTACGCACCTATGGCAATTTCGGAGATGCAGAAGATTGCGGAGGAAGCCTGTCGGCGTTGGGATGTGCAGCGTATTGCAGTGCATCACCGGACGGGTGTGTTGGATATTGGTGAAATTCCTGTGGTGATTGCAGTGGCTTGTCCACACCGAAAAGCGAGTTTTGAAGCCTGCCAATTTGTGATTGATACGCTGAAAGAAACTGTGCCTATCTGGAAAAAAGAAGTCTATGCAGACGGCGAAATATGGGTGGCGGCGCATCCGTAAGTAGTGATTAGTTGATTGAGTTTGTAAAGTTGATTGAGTACGCCAAGTGAGACATTCGGCTTATGCACATATTTATCCCGAAAGCTTTCGGGAGGGAGTGGAAAACGGATATGGATACCTGAAAACTATAAGGCACTGATGTCGTATCACTTAGACGCAAGGGAGGCTGGAAGCATTGCGCTACGAATGCCAAGCAAAAGCATTTTTAAAAATAAAAAAAGACCTCGTTAGCTACCTAAACTTTGGATATTGGGAATTAGGAAATTCGGTATGGCTCAACTACATATTTTACAGAAATTATATGTGTTTTTATTTTTAGTTTGGGAGGGTGTCTATTCGACGGACATTTTTAAAATGTCAGGCGAGATGTATCTTCGTTATATTTTAAAATATTTTATTTATTTAAACTGTGTAATGTGTTGTATTTTAATGAAATGTAAAAATGTTGTCGCCTGACATTTGTAAATGTCCGCCGACTTATCTTGCTTCCCAAACTATCATTTAAAAACAAGCGTCAGTATTTTATAACAAATACGATTTAAAACCAAATTTCCCAATTCTCTAATTCCCAAAATGTCTAAAGTCCAATTAGCTACGTCAAACAATTTTTGTTAATTTCTTCCAATGATTTACAACCTGTCAATGCCATAGTGAGTTCAAAATCAGCTTTATAATTATTAATCAATTCTTCTATACCTTCGCTGCCTGCAATGGCGAGTGCATATACGTAGGGTCTGCCTATACAGACGGCTGTTGCGCCAAGTGCGAGGGCTTTGAAGGCATCGGCTCCGCCTCTGATGCCGCTATCCATGAGGACGGGAATTTTACGATTAATGGCTTTCACTACGTCGGGTAGTGCGGCTATGGCACTTATGGCTCCATCGACCTGCCGACCACCATGATTGGAGACGATGATACCGTCTGCACCATATTGAAGGGCTTTGAGGGCATCGTCGGGATGCAGGATGCCTTTGAGGATGATGGGCAGAGAGGTATGTTGGCGCAAAAAGGCGAGATTTTCCCATGTAATGGATGGACGCGAGTAGATATTGACAAATTTTCGGACGGCTTTGAGCGGCGTACCGGAACTGAGATTACCCAAAAAACTACCCGGAAAACGCCATGCCAAGCCCACCAAAGCGGCAAGGGAGGTGGGGTTGATGTTTCGGGAAGTTTGCTTGGCGGCGGTGTCGTCTTTTTCTTCGAGCATTTGCATGAATACGGGGTCGGAGGTGTATTGGGCGATGCCTTTACCTTCTAAAAAAGGGAGATAGGCAAGGTCGAGATCGCGGCTGCGCCAACCGAGCAAGGTGGTATCTAAAGTGACGACTATTGCGGTACATCCACAGCCTTCGGCGCGTTTGACAAGGCTCTTGACGAGTTCGTCTGACTGGCTCCAATAGAGTTGAAACCAATGCGGACTTTCTTCTAAGATTCTCGCGCAACTCTCCATAGAAATGGAAGCCTGATTGGAGAAAATCATGGGTGTAGCGGTGTTTTTGGCGGCTTGGGCTACGGCTCTGTCGGCGTTGCGGTGCGCCATTTCGAGTACACCGATGGGGGCGAGTAGGAAAGGTGAATTGAGGGATTGACCAAAGAGATTGAGTGAGGTATTGCGCTCCGAGACATCGTTGAGTACACGCGGTACTATCTGCCACTGATTGAAGCCTTGTCGATTGGCAGTCATGGTATCTTCCCTGCCTGCACCGCCCGCAATGTAGGTGTAGGCTTCGGTAGAAAGGCGTTCTTTAGCGGTTTCGCGGAGCTTGTTGGCATCAATCGGAATGAGGGGTTTGCTTCCGCTTAATCCATTGATATAGAGTGTTTTCTGTCTATCCGTTGCGCTGAATTTCATTGTTCGTTAGTTGATTAGTTGGACAGGGTAATTAGTTAATCAGGCTAACTCAATGTAGGGTTTAGGTGTTTTTTTTATAAAATTATTTTTTATAATATTTTTCTAATTAAAATAAATTATTTGTAAATTTAATTTAAAATAATCCAAATATTTTGTGTATTGATTTTTTCACACAATCACCTGATTGATAAACTGACCGCTGTCCGAATGTGTACTGTCATACGAATATAGGAAAGTTATGAAGATTTTAAGGGGTATTATGATTAGATTTTAGAGAATGGGTCATCAAATAGGTCATCCGATGAACTGTTCAACCGATTCACTTTACTACTCAATAGCCATCCAATTGACAATTAAATCTCCATAAATCAGTGATATTCCAAGCTCTCTAATATATATGTTTGCACTCGTTGGTGTAACATCACGCACAACATAAGAATATGTTTCAATTAGGATTGGGTCTTCATCCCTTACGGTGACGAGTATTGTTGGGTTTGTTGTAAATCCGCTGTAGCTTATTGGAACAACAGCAGTAATTGCACCATTAAAAGTGCCGGCGACTTCTTGTCCGTGTTGTATATTTTTAATAGACATTCCCGACCCCCCAACTTCTAAACTATCTGCTTTTATTGTTCCGGCAACATGAAATTCCGCTTGTTGTGTACTATCACCTATACTTACTATGTTTTGGTCCGTATCGACATAAAGGAGCGCACTGATGCCGTCACCGGTAATGAGCATATTGCCACCTTCAATTTCAAGTAATTCGCTGGGTTGGTCTGTACCGATACCTATTTGCTCATTGGCAACATCTGCAAAAAATAGAGGTCTAGGAGGGGGTGATGTAAAGTTGTTGGCACTAATCCCGTCACCGGTAATTAAAAAGTTGATACCGGATTGGTCGGGATTAACTGTCAATGTAGAACCTATGGCATCTACACGAGTAGTTTTTTTACCGGCTACGGCAACTTCCCAAGTGTCGGGTGCGGTAAAGCCCATCCATGTGTCGGTATCATTATTGTGAAAAATAGTATCGTTGATACCGAGTGCGCCATTCACATCTAAGGTATGATCGGGAATAGGTGTGCCGATGCCTACGTTCTGACTAAGGGCTATGCTGCAACAGTGTATTAGGATGAAAAACGATTGTATTTTTCTCATTATAATTGTAGTATTTTTGAAAAATTCCCAAAAAACAAATTCCAAATTCCCAAAAACAAGGTTTGCATCTTTTGATATTTGGAATTTGTTATTTGTTTTCATTTTTGGGTAATAGGAAAAAGAAGGTGGTGCCTTCACCTTCGTTGGAGTCTATCCATATTTTTCCTCCTAAGCATTCGACTATTTTTTTGCAAGTTGCCAGACCAATTCCGGACCCTTCATACTCCTCTCTGGCGTGTAGGCGTTGGAAAATAATGAATACTTTTTTGGCTTGTTCTTTTGGAATACCAATCCCGTTGTCGGTAATAGAAATTTGATGAAAATTATCGTCGTAAGAAGTGGATGTTATTTTAATAATGGGCGCTATATCAGGCTTTCTGAATTTCAGCGCATTGGCAATGATATTTTGGAAAAGTTGTATCATCGCAACATTGGCAGCCTTGACCATAGGGAGGTCATCAGATTGTATATCTGCCTGATTTTCAGCGATTTTGAGTTTCAAATTACTTTTAACAATGTAGAGTATATCGTTGAGGTTGACATCAACAGATTGGCTGGGATCAGCACCTGATTTGGCAAAGGTCAGCATATCGGTAAGTAGTTTTTCCATGCGTTTTGCCCCATCGTGAATGTGCTTGACAAACTCCTGTCCGGTATCATCAAGCTGACTACCATATTTTCGGACCAGCAACGAACTGAAACTACTCATCATTCGGATGGGTTCTTTTAAATCATGGGCGGCTTTTCCGGCAAACAGTTCGAGTTCTTGATTGGCTTTGAGCAACAATTCTTGTTTGACATTGAGGGTTTCTATGACCATATCGCGCTGTTGGACTTCAAATCGCGCCTGCATTTCGGCAAGTAATTTTGTTTTTTCTTCCTTCGAGTGTTCTTCTTGAAGCCGTAATACATGCTTCATATAACTACAGGATTCCGGAAACCTCTCCGTATCGTGATAGAGGTCGGCAAGGAGTTTACAGTTTTCAATCAAAGTTTGTTTGCTGTCTAAATCTTCACGTATTTGATAGCTCTTTAAAAGATAATCTTCTGCTATATTATATGTTTTTAATTGATAATATACATGACCAATGGAGTACAAACAATCGGCTTCGTCGCTCAACGAACCAATATCCTTACTCAATCTTAATGCTTCCGTATAACTTTTTATAGCGGCTTCATGATGTTTTTTTAACTCCATAATTCTTCCTATCTCTTGATAGGAAAGTGCCATGCCTCCTTTATTGCCTATTTTTGTGTTGACCTCCAATGCAATTTCTATATGGTCAAGTGCTTTCTTATAGTCTCCAAGTTCTACATACACTTGACCGATATTGTTATGCACATTGGAAAAAATAGTTTCTCCCAACTCACTTTCGGGGATTTTTAACACTTTTTCTAAGTAGGCTAAAGACTTTTCGTACTGATTTTGAAGATGATAGAGAATACTGATATTGATATAAATATTGGCACGCAAGTTAAAATTTTCAGCGTCTTCTTTAATTTCTAATGACTTAATGTAATAAGAAAGTGCTTTTTCATATTCTCCTTTATTTTTATGTACTATCCCCAAATTATTATAAACTGACCTGCATCCGTTTTTATGGTCTATTTGCTGATATGTATTAAGAGATTTAAAATAATAATTCAACGACTTATCCATAAATCCCATACGTAAGTAGCTGTTTCCCATGCCTTTCAATATACGAGCTTCATGCGCTTGATTTTTTATGGTCTCATTATGCCTCAGCGATAATTCTGCATATTCCAATGCCATTTTAAATTCGCCCTTATGCCAGTATAGTTCACTCAAACCAATTCCTGCCTCTACTATACCTTCGGTAAAACCAATATCTTTAGCAAATTGAAAAGTATGTTGAGCGCACTCCAATGCTTTATCTTTACTTTTAAATTCACCTTCCGAAATCAGCATCAGTGCTTTTTTCACAACATCTTCGCCAGATGTCTTATTATCATCTTTATCAATGATTTGCAATAAAAAATCTTCCGATATATTCGCAGCAGAAGTTGTACTACTATACTGTTGGGTATCAACCATAATTCATATTAATGATAAATATATAATTCAAGAGATAAAACAGCAATTCTTTAAGTTCTGATAATGAATTAAAAACAAATAGTAAGTAGTCACTATTAAATAATCGACACTTTTTTGTATCTTGTGCTTATGAGAAAAATTACTCATTTGACGCAAGAGGAAAAACAAACACTTGAGGAGGGTTATCGTAATAGCTCGAAAGCTCACTTCCGGAATCGTTGCC
>CALIZI010000022.1 GCA_938028705.1 uncultured Saprospiraceae bacterium
ATGAGTGGCTTCAACCTGAACACTATAAAACTATGCAAACACTTGAAGCCGCTATTGATAATATTTTGATAAATTTCGGTAGCGATTTCACCATCAATTTTAGCGATGAAAAAGTGTCGATTATTTAATGCTAACTACTTATCATATCATTTTATCTTATTTTTGTAATTATAAAAAATAGACAGTTCCTTTTTGAAATGAATTAAAATTAAAAAAGTGACTAATAATATTGGACTTTGGACAAAATGGGAATTAGTCTCGGCTCAGCCGAGAGGGAAATTCGGTTTAAAACCGTAATTCATGGATAATCAATTAAATAAGTTTTATTAATAAAATAAAACATGCAATTAATTATTTTTTGTGAAAATCTAAAACAGAAGGGATTACCTAATTTCCTAATTCCCCAATTTCCTTTGTCCAAAGTCTAAAATAATAAGTTGCTAAAACTTTTTTTCTATTTCATTGTTTGATTAGGTTGACAATTAAATTCGTCGGTAACTGTTTGAACAAATATGTAAAGTTCTATAAGTATTATTCAATTTAGTGAAAATCAAACCAACATATAAAAAACCAGAAGCACTTCTAATTTTGGTATTAATAGGCTTTTTAATGTCTAATGTAATGCCATGCCTTACTTTCTATGCCGAAGCCGAAGTAGTATATGATAGTTCTGATAGCGACAAAAAAGATAAAAAAGAAAAAGAGGAAGATACTAAGGATAAAATACGTGCTACATTAAATAATAAGGACTACTATCTGATATTGAGTCGGTCTATGGCTTTGAATTTATCTTCCTACTTTGCTCCTCTCCTTGAAATCATCACACCTCCTCCCGAACATATATCGTGATTCTTAATTCCTTGATTCATAATTCGTTTTGCAAAAAATTAAATATGAATCAAAAGCATTCAATTTTACGAGTGATGACAAATTCTATTCGGGCGTGTTATCTATCAAGCGCATTTTGTCATCTGACATTTTAAAAATCTATTTATCATAAATTCATTTTTTGTATTTAAATTTTAAATTATTTATATAAATTTCATTAGTTTTTTTTAATAAATAATATTAAAATAATTACAATACAAAATTTGAGATAAACTCTGCACTTCAAGGCAGAATGATGCACAATAACAAGTGCATTAAAAAGAAAGATGAACATGAAAAATAAATTAGGATTCGATTTTTCTCATTTCAAAGGAGATTTATTCGGAGGTATTACGGCAGG
This sequence comes from uncultured Saprospiraceae bacterium, assembly GCA_938028705.1. Lineage (GTDB taxonomy): Bacteria > Bacteroidota > Bacteroidia > Chitinophagales > Saprospiraceae > JAHDEO01. Next base: position 1,229 of record CALIZI010000022.1, read on the forward strand.
TATTGTTGCTTTGCCCTTGGCTTTGGCTTTTGGTTTGCAGTCGGGTATGGGTGCTGCGGCAGGATTGTATGGAGCCATATTTATTAGTTTTTTCGCTGCCTTATTTGGTGGTACCAATACACAAATTTCAGGTCCTACTGCGCCAATGACGGCGGTGAGTATGGTTGTTATTGCAGGTATTGTTGCGGCAAATAATGGCAATTTAGAACAAGCACTTCCTGCTATTTTGATGGTCTTTTTGTTAGCGGGTTTGATACAGGTTGGGCTTGGTTTTATGAAGGTCGGGCAGTATATTCGTTATATTCCATACCCTGTGGTATCGGGTTTTATGACGGGTATCGGGGTGATTATTTTGATTACTCAAATATTGCCGATGTTGGGATATTATGCGAAGGAAGATGCAGCTTTTGTGGAAACATTTAAGCCTCAGGCAGAGGAATTGATGTTGGAAAGAATACTGCAAGAGGAAGCCGGCGAGGGCATTCTCGTTTTGGAGAATTTTGAGGAAACCATCAAACGGGCAGGTGAAATTACGCCGGACGTAATACAGGACGAAGCGAAGGCACTGGCTGGTGGTACGGCATCGGGCGTGATAGGTGCGCTGAAGGTGCTTCCGACTGCATTGAGAAATATTAATTGGATTGATTTGATATTGGGGCTGCTAACGATTTTCATCATATATGGTTTCAAACGCATCACGAAAGCAGTGCCAAGTACGCTGGTGGCTTTGCTGGCGGTGTCTTTGGGCGCATTTTTGATACTGGGGCGAGGGGGCTACCGAACGATTGGTGAGATACCGAGTGGTTTCCCGACTCCGTACTTAGATATATTTACGGGCTTCGACTTCGGCGTGATCGTACCCTTCCTGCCTTATGCCATATCTCTGGCTCTTTTGGGGGTCATTGACTCCTTACTCACCTCCATTGTAGCCGATAATCTGACCAAAACCAAACACAATCCCGACAGAGAACTTTTCGGGCAGGGTATCGGTAATTCGATTGCAGCGATATTCGGTGGTATTCCGGGTGCAGGTGCTACGATTCGTACTGTTGTGAATATAGAATCGGGTGGTAAAACGCGCCTTTCAGGTATGGTTGCGGGGCTGTTGTTATTGACTATCTTATTGATACTCGGACCCTTGGCTTCGCAAATTCCGGCAGCAGTATTGGCGGGTATTTTGGTGACGGTTGGTATCGGCGTGATGGATTATAAAGGTTTACGGGCTATTCCGCAAATGCCTAATCCAGAGGTCGTTGTGATGTTTTTGGTGATTATTTTGACCGTATTTGTAGGTTTGGTCGAAGCCGTAGCTGTGGGTATGATTCTCGCATCTTTGCTGTTTATGAAGAAAATTTCGGATGTGGTGGAAGACCGTACTCAAACCGCACCGCTTAGAGAATTTTCGCGCGAAGTGACCTGGGCAGACGAAGGCGATACGCTCGAAAAATATGGCGACCAAGTATATATCAAACACTTAATCGGTCCATTATTCTTTGGCTTTGCTTCCCGATTCCAAGATATGGTCAAGGCATTGCCAGACATCAAAATTGTTGTAATCCGAATGGACAGAGTGCCTTATGTGGATCAATCAGGCTTGTATGCTATGGAAGATGCCGTTCAGGATTTGTACGATTTGGGTATCTCAGTGGCATTCACAGGCTTACATGGTCAGCCGAAGGATATGTTTGAACGGGCAAGTTTGGTTCCCGGCTTGGTAGATGAAAAATACTGTTTTGATGATTACGAGGAGTGTTTTGTGTGGCTGGAAGGTTATCTGAAAGCAGTAGATAGTAAAAGTAATCAGGTAGAATCTGTGTAATTGTAATATAAAATAGAATGCGGATTGGGCGAATTTAACAGATACTATCGTATTTTTAATTTATTAAAATTATTATATAAAAATCTGTTAAATCTGTCAAATTCGTGTTCTATTTTTTTTGTAAAAGTGCTTGTAGTACCTGTACAATACATTTATGTTTTTTTTATTGTTTAAAAATTTAAAAATCAATAAAATAGAAACACCTCGCGTTCACTTGCGTCCTACAACTTTTACATTTATTATTTTACATTTTACAACTTGTCCCGACGAATGACGGGATTATTTTAATTTGAAGATGAAAGTGTCGCCTGCAATTCTAAACATACCAAAATTCCCCTTCTCCTCCCTCCCGCTAGTTTATAATTGAAACGAATGACGAAGCACCACACGACAGCAATGAATGACCAAATTATTCGACAAACAAAAAAATGGATAGAGCATGTAGTGGTGGGCAATAATTTTTGTCCTTTTGCAGCACGTGAATTGGCGCGAGATAGCGTGCAATATGTGGTGTACGACAAGACAGAACACGTTGAATGCCTTGAAGTATTGATTGAGGAATGTCGAAATTTGGACGAGCGGGAAGACATTGAAACCACCTTAATTATATTTGCTCATGCACTGCAAAACATGGGCGGTCTTATGTTTTTTTATGATATGTCGAACCAACTTTTGAAAGATTGGGGCTATGAAGGTGTCTATCAATTGGCAAGTTTTCATCCTGATTATCGCTTCGCAGATTCGACGGAAGATGACCCTGCCAATTATACTAATCGCTCGCCTTATCCGGTCTTACAAATCCTGCGTGAGGCATCAGTAGAAAAAGCCGTTGCCAATCACCCTGACCCCGAAGGTATCCCCAAACGCAATATCAAACATGCCCGACGAGAAGGCTTGACCCGAATGAAAAAACAAAGAGACGAATGTATGAAGTGAAATAGCAAATTCCAAATAACAAATTGGACAAATTTATCTGATTAGTTGACACTTCATACGATATTAATTTTACACAAAATATAGGTAATCCGTTTGGTAAACTTTTCAAGTTTGCTAAACGTGGGCAAGGTACTGAAATTTATAATTAACTAAAAACCAGCACTTTACTTCTCCGATAGCTATCGGAGATCAAACTTTTTGAAGTTTAGCAAACGGAGTATTTAAATTTTATTTTGATTTTTAAAATTCCAAATAACAAAATATGAAACCTTTGAATTTGTTATTTATGAACTTAATAGAGGATTGGAAGCGTAGAAAAAAAACTACGAAAAAACACCATCAAAAACTCATCAATCGCCTAAAACGCGAAACGCCTAAAAAACTCAATGCCCTCGCCGATACAGTACATGAAGAAGTATTCAATGAATTAGATTGTTTGGATTGTGCCAATTGTTGTACAAGTATTCCGCCTATCGTCAATCGTACCGATGCGTCGCGTATCGCAAAACATCTGGGTATGAAATCCGCACAATTTCAAGCACAATATCTGCGTCAGGATGAAGACGGTGATATGGTCATGAATACCTCGCCTTGTCCGTTTTTACAAACTGACCATACCTGCCTTATTTATGAATATCGCCCCAAAGCCTGTCGCAAATATCCACATACAGATAACTTCGAATTTGCCAACCATTTCAAATTACATCAACAAAACACCATGTACTGTCCTGCCGTCTTTCATATACTGGAACGCATAGGTGAGCGATTGTTGTTTTGACAATTAAAGCTCGAATACCCACCGTTTTATATTTTTTTTTCAATATTTTTAAAATTTATTTATTTAAATATTTAAATATTTTTTTTGTTTATAAACAACTGATTATCAATTATTTTTTTGTGCTTCTTGTACAAAATACAATAAGTTTATCTCTAAAAAAATGACAATACGCTGAAATAATTTAACACAAGCATAGCTCATTTTGCCTATCTTTGCTTTCTCTTATTCGTCTAAATGATGAAGCAAAATATTCTTCTATTGTTGATAGTAGCGACAAATGCCAAACATCAAACATGTAAATAATTTATAAATTATTCAATAATTTAAATTATTTGTGCGTTTGATGTTTTGTATTTTGATATTCTAAAATTATTAAAAAAATACATTGCCACTTAAACTCAAGCAAGTATGAAAGAGACTGGTATCAAGAATCCCACAGCAAACTTAGCCCGTTATGGGCTAAAAAATATCAAGGCAGCACACTGGAATTACAGTCCGGCTGAATTGGTAGAAAAAACACTCGAAACCCATGAAGGTGTGCTAGCAGATTCAGGCGCATTAGTCATCAAAACAGGCGAATTTACAGGACGGTCTCCACGAGACCGTTTTATCGTTAAGGATGCCCGAACTGCAAATACCGTAGATTGGAACAAAATAAACAAGCCTTTCGATGCCGCCAAATTTGATGCACTTCGCGATAAGGTCATTCGTCATTTTGAACGCAAAGAAATCTACGTATCGGATGCCTACGCCTGTGCGAACAAAAATTACCAACTCAATATCCGATTGATTGCCGAAAAACCCTGGAGCGCACAGTTTGCCAACAACATGTTTCTACGCCCCACCAAAGAAGAACTCCTCAATGCCAAGCCCGAATGGACCATATTTTGTGCGCCCTCCTTCATGGCTGACCCTATGATTGACGGCACACGCCAACACAATTTTGCCATCATCAACTTTAGCAAAAAACAAATCATCATAGGCGGTACAGGCTATACAGGTGAAATCAAAAAAGGTATCTTTTCGGTACTGAATTTTGTGTTGCCTATTGAGCGCAATGTACTCTCAATGCACTGCTCTGCCAATCAAGGCAAAGACGGAGATACTGCCATATTTTTCGGACTTTCGGGTACGGGCAAAACCACCCTTTCGGCAGACGAGAACCGCCACCTTATCGGCGACGATGAGCATGGTTGGTCGGCAGAAGGCGTGTTCAACTTTGAAGGCGGCTGTTATGCCAAGTGCATCGACCTTTCCGAAGAAAAAGAACCACAAATTTTTCGCGCTATAAAACCCGGTGCTATACTCGAAAACATTACCTTCAAAGAAGGCACCAATGAACCCAATTTTGAGGACGCTTCGATTACTCAAAACACGCGGGTCTCCTACCCTATTCACCATATTGACAATGCCTTAGAACCATCCGTCGGCAATCATCCGCACAATATTTTCTTCCTTACCTGCGATGCCTTCGGCGTATTGCCACCTATCTCAAAACTCACGCCCGCACAGGCAATGTATCATTTCATTTCGGGCTATACCGCCAAAGTAGCGGGTACAGAAGCAGGAATCGACGAGCCTGTAACAGCGTTCTCCGCTTGTTTTGGTGCGCCCTTTTTACCGCTTCATCCTACCGCTTATGCAGAAATGCTGGGCAAAAAAATGAAGGAAGGCAAGAACGTCAACGCATGGCTGGTCAATACAGGTTGGACAGGTGGTGCTTATGGCACAGGCTCTCGTATGAAACTCCGCTACACCCGCGCCATGGTCACTGCCGCACTCAACGGTCAACTCAATGATGTGCATTACGAAGAACATCCTGTGTTCGGCTTACATATCCCTGCAAGTTGCCCGAATGTACCGGACGAAGTCTTGAATCCAAGAAATACTTGGGTCGATAAATATGCTTATGACGATAAAGCCGCAGAACTGGCACAAGCCTTTGTCGATAATTTTGAGCAATTCGCGGATAAAGCAAGTGAGGAAATTTTATCGGCTTCACCGAGAGTAGCCATGCCTGCTGACTGATGATGTACTGAAGTCTTGAAGTTTGTCGAGCTAGAGTGGTCTTTTTTTTTATTTTAAAAACGCTTTTGTTTGGCATCCTTCGTAGAGTTTGCTTTTAGTCTGCGTTGCGTTTGTACGATACGAGGTCAGTACCTTATCGCTTTCATGTTCCTTTTTCGGTTCGCTGCCCACTCCCGAAAGCTTTCGGGATAAATATGTGGATAGCAGAAGGCTGTTTCCGGCATACAAATACAATAGTACGGGCTGTCTTTAGCTGCCCACGACCGTAAGGGAGCATTCACGTTGGCGCGAATATACGCGAGAGTTAAAGGTTTTTCAAACCTTTTCTCTGATAGCTATCGGAGCTAAAGACAGCCGCTACTATTAGTCACTTTGGGCAAACTCTTTGAAGTTTAGTAAACAGATTTCTGAATATTGTTTTTCATTTTAACCCAAGTTGAATATGTAGTCCCCAAGTTTTTTAGGTGGTTTAGTTGTCAGACGAATGCTGTTTTAGAAGGCACCGATTATTTGATAAGATCTTCGCTTTTAGCAAAAGAATTCGTCTGACAACTCTCCCCGCTCTGATT
>CALIZI010000023.1 GCA_938028705.1 uncultured Saprospiraceae bacterium
ACGAATCGCACCCGTATAACGTGAATAACAAGATATATTGCATAAATATTTCATTTTAAATTAATTATAAAATTTAAATAAAAAAATACTTGACAGCTAAAGCAGTCATTACAGAACTCGCATTAATCATTTTTTTACTAAAATTAAAGATTTGTCCTGCACCCGGGAATGTCGAATAGAGAAGTGTTTTTGAATGTTGAATAATGAACAAGGAATATCGAATGAAGAAGTGTAGCATATCGTCTTAAAGATATGATTCATAACATTTTACATAAAGTAAATACTTCTACATTCATTATTCCTTGTTCGATATTCGATATTCAATTTGTTCGATATTCACATCAGGCATAACCTAATACTTTATAAGCTGCCAGTCCAACCCATTCTTTGATAAGCATTTGCCAGGTATTGAGACTGCTGACACTTGGTAAAATTAATTTGCTTGGCGTAGCCTTAAAGTTATCGGACAATATATCGGTAGGATAAGGAGTAAAGGTGACACCTGCTTTTTTAAAGGCACGTCCGGCACGCGGAAAATGAAAGGCAGAAGTAATCAACAGGCAACGTGCGTCGGGGTATTGTTCTTTAAGGATTTTGGCGGTATAAACAGCGTTTTCGTGTGTATTACGTGAATTGGGTTCGATGATGACATCACTTTCGGGAATGCCAATGCGCGACAAAAAATCTCCGGTAATTTTTCCTTCACTTACTTTCTCGCCTACCACCATCGCCGAGCCGCTTGTGATGAGTATTTTACGGACTTTTCCCATTTTGTAGAGTTCAAGTGCATTCGTCAATCGGTCAGCACCTTCGCCTAAGTGCAGACGGTCACGCGGGTATTCATTGACATCCGCAAAACCACCTAGAACTATCGCAATATCATACACACCTTCCAATTCGGCAACAGGCACTGCCTCATCTTCCCACCATTTAAAAATGGTATTACTCAATAATGGATTCGACAAAATAACCAATATCATCAATGCCCATTTGAATGCGCGGCGTGTTCGTTTTTCGTGTTTGCCAAAAAAACTGTACAGCAATAAACCGACTATCCAATTGATAGGCGTAAGTAAAAAAAATAGCGTCTTGGAGAGTACAAAAAACATAGAATATTGTGATTTGTTGATTCGGAATTCGTTTTGTAAATTTTTAAAAATCAATCTTATATTTCACAAAAGTAGTCAATAAATTTGTACTGTACCAATCTAAAAATAATTCATGTTTTGTATTTTTTTAATAAAAAACTAACTTTGCGTCAAATTTACGAATGATGTAGCCCAATCAAACAAATATTTATTACCAATTACCAAGCATGATACAACGTATTCAAACTATATTTTTGCTCTTGGCAGCAGCAGCTTTTTTTTCACTTTTCGGGCTTGATTTTGCGTCAAGCGATACAGCAACTGCCGGATTTTTGGCAGATAAAGCCTTTGATATTCAAGACCATATCGCTTTGACCGTTTTGGCTGCTTTGGGTGGTGTTTTGGCTTTGTTGGCAGTATTTTTATTCAAAAATCGCTCGCTTCAAATACGATTTGGTTACTTGGTCATTCTCATGAGTCTTGCTTTGCCGATAGTTGCGGCATTGCTATTCAGAGAGGAATGGACCGCGAATGCTGCAAAGGTGACACTCGGTATTGGTTTGGCTGCACCTTTAGTAGCATTGATATTTACGGCACTCGCCAATCGCTTTATTAGTAAAGATGAAAAATTAGTAAAATCTATGGATAGATTGAGGTAATCGGTCAGACCGTTTCACTGTCAACAGTCAGATTTCCTTATAATCATCAAAAAATGAAAATACCAATGGAGTTAATATTAGCAGGATTGGTTACCTGTGCAATAATTTACTTCGCATTAACAATACATCGTGCTGATAATAACTCAACTTCAGACGCTCAATCCGTAAAAGTCAATGTTGAAGGAAGCATATTTTATCACGAAGATGATTTTTGTCAAGTAGAAATATTACCGAACGAAAATTTCAATTCGCTAATAAAACAAGCGGATAACGTTCAAGAATTCACTGCTAAACATTTTAACGGTGTTGCTTATTCAGATATGATGATACGTGACAATCATGAAATGGAACTCAGTGAAAGAGGAATCAAGCCTATCGAACTTGAAACTATTTTAAGTCAATTGGAAAGCCAAAGACATGCAAGTGTTACAACAGGAATAACTCCGGGAGAAATGGCAAGTGAAAATACAATTGGTTTTGGAAAAAACTATCGGGGATTGTTCTATGACTTTGAATCTGATATCGTTAAAAATATTTGGATTGCAGGTTTTCTTGAAGTTGATTTAGACAAACAAACTAAAGTACTCAACCAATTAGGAGAAAAGTGGAATCTACTACTCATTGATTGGAATTCATTAACATTAATAGACCTCAAAGATAAAAATCAAATTAACAAATACCTAAATAAACAATATGATTAGTGGGTTAAAAGTTTGATTTAATCACACTTCAGATATAATTTTCTTTTTTATTATTAAACTCAAATAACAAACTCAATTTCGATATAAGAGCAAAGCTCTATATTATTGAACTTGCGCTTGACTCTTGAACTTGCGCTTATGAAATCTTCTACCGAAAAATTTGTTTTTATTTCCGCAATTTTTGTTGCCGGATTATGTTCGTTGATTTACGAACTGCTGATTAGTACCACTTCGTCTTATTTTCTGGGCGATAGTGTGAAGCAATTTCCCCTGACCATTGGTGTGTATATGGCAGCAATGGGCGTGGGGTCTTTTTTATCAAAATATATAGACGACGAACTGCTCGAATGGTTTATCAAAGTAGAGATTTTGCTCGGTTTGGTGGGCGGTATGAGTGTGCCGTTTTTGTATTTTACCTTCGACCAATTCTCTACCGGCACTTACCAGTTTGCGATGTTGAGTCTGACCTTTGTGGTGGGCGTATTGACGGGTTTTGAAGTGCCGATTTTGATTCGCTTAATGAAAACGCATTATCCGCTCAAAGCCAACCTTGCCAATGTACTCGGCTTGGATTATATCGGTGCATTGGCGGCTACTTTATTGTTTCCTTTTATCCTCCTCCCCTATCTTGGCACGTTTCGTTCCTCCTTGTTTTTTGGCTTGGTCAATATTGCTTTGGGCTTTTTCGTCTATCGTTTTTTTACGCAAGAGCTATCGGTCAAAAAGAAATTGTGGCTCGAAATAGCGACTATTCTTTGTATTATTTTTTTCGTTCTGATGGGCATTTATTCCGGTAAATTATTGCAACATTGGGAAGATAAATTTTATACCCATGAGGTAATTTTTTCCAAGCAAACACCTTATCAGAAACTGGTCGTCACCAAAAACCACGATGATGTACGCCTGTATATCAATCGTGTGATTCAGTTTTCCTCGCGCGACGAATATCGCTATCACGAATCGCTCGCGCTGATTCCCTTGCATGTGGCGGAACGTAAAAAAAAAGTGCTGATACTGGGCGGCGGCGAGGGTTTGTTGGCACGAGAACTGCTCAAACATCCTGATATTGAGACGATTAAGATTATTGACCTTGACCCGGAGGTATTTCGGTTGGCAAAGGAAAATCCATACATCCTAAAACTGAATGAAGGCGCATTATTGCACCCGAAGGTAATACCGATAGCTGACGATGCGATGCGTTTTTTGAAAGAAAGCCGGGAGGAGTTTGATGTCATCCTTGCCGACCTGCCCGACCCTTCCAACGAAAGTCTTGCGCGATTGTACAGCACCGCATTTTTCAAAATGGTGCGTAGCCGACTCGCTCCACAAGGTGTGTTTGTGACGCAGGCATCCAGCACTTTTCATACGCTCAATTCATTTTGGTGTATTTACGAAAGTGTGAAGGCAAGCGGCTTTGCCAATGTGTATCCTTACCACGCTTACGTGCCTTCATTCGGCGATTGGGGCTTTGTACTGGCTGCCGAACATGCCCTCTCCCCTACTGAGTTTGAAGCACAGGTGCCTTGTCGCTTTCTGGATAGCGCAACGGTGAAAAAGATGTTTCATTTTGAAAAAGATATTGATAATCCCGGAAATATTATTGCCAATAAACTCGACAGACCTGTTCTCTTAGATTATTTCCTTGATGATTTCCACAAATTGAGCCGCGAAAAGAAGAAGCACTAAAGTTGTGAGTTGATGATTTTTCAACTATCAACCCAAGTTGAATATGTAGCCCCCAAAAATCAGAGCGGGGAGAGTTGTCAGACCAATTCTTTTGCTAAAAGCGAAGATATTATCAAATAATCGGTGCCTTCTAAGTAATGAGACAAAAATAAACTAACAATATTTGAACCACTAAGCACACTAAAAACACTAAAATCGAATGGATGCAGAGAACACAAAGTATTTCTAAGTAATTAATAATGAATTTCTTACACAAACTTAGTTTTCTTATT
>CALIZI010000024.1 GCA_938028705.1 uncultured Saprospiraceae bacterium
AACAAGAGACATTACATAAGTAATTCATTTTAAATTAATTATAAAAATTTAAATAAAAAATACTTGACAGCTAAAGCAGTCATTACAGAACTCGCATTAAATCATTTTTTTACTAAAATTAAAGATTTGTCCTGCACCCATCGATAATACGCAAGAATATATTTTGAAATTCAAAGAGTATAAAAATTAACTTGACAATATTATGTTTTAAAAATAAAAATATATTTGTGTTTAACATGGAGTTTTTTTTTTTCGAATTTGGGCTAAAACTCGTCAGACATTTAAACTTTGCAGAAAAAATATGACATCATCGGTGAATTTTGAAAATGTCAGACGAGTTTTAGCCCAAATTCAAGAGCAAAATGCCAACTATATTAAATAAAAATCGAACATGACATTGTCAAGTTAAGTCCTATCGCCCCTTTTACATTTATTATTTTACATTTCAAAAATGTCATTCTGAATCCACTTCAGAATGACATTTTTTTTGTATTTTTGGAAATTATGAAAATTGTTGATTATGCGCCCGAATATCGTGCAGCCTTCAAAGCCTTGAATCAGGCTTGGATAGAACAATATTTCAAAATGGAAGCTGCCGACCACAAATCACTGGATTTTCCCGAAAAAAATATTATTGATAAAGGCGGTCATATCTTCATGGCAATTGAAGAAGAAAAAGCCATAGGCACTTGCGCCCTTATGAAATTAGAAAACCACCGTTACGAATACGAGCTTGCAAAAATGGCGGTAGTTCCCGAACATCAGGGCAAAGGCATCGGGTACCAACTCGGAAAAGCCATTATCAATAAAGCCAAATCGCTCAATGCCAAGACCTTATACCTCGAAACCAATGCTATATTGACTCCTGCCATTCATTTATATAAAAAATTAGGTTTTGTAGAAGTAGAGGGCAATATCAGCCCCTACCAACGTAGTAATGTACAAATGGTTTATGAGGTTGTGAGTATGGAGTAGTGAGTAGCGAGTATAGAGTAGTGAGTATAGAGTAGCGAGTAGCGAATTATTCACTCATTGTACTTACGAATAAACGAAATTACAAATGCAAGAAAAAATTTGGAAAAGAGAATTTAAACTGGACATTCTCAATAGTTTATCGAAGAACACCTGCAACGAGCATTTAGGTATTGAATTTACCGAATATGGCGACGACTACATCATGGCGCGTATGCCTGTCAATGAAAGGACAGTACAACCTATGCGGATTCTGCATGGTGGTGCTTCGGTGGTATTGGCAGAAACAGTGGGCAGTGTGGCAGCTACTTTGTGTATTGATGACCCTTCAAAAACGGCAGTAGGCGTTTCGATTAATGCCAGTCACTTGCGCCCTGCACGTGAAGGCGGTGTAGTGACGGCTACTTGCACACCCATCCGAATCGGACGCACCCTACACGTGTGGGACATCAAAATTCGGGATGAAAAAGACCGCATGACTTGTATCTGCCGATTGACAATGGCAGTCATTGATATGTAGAAAATATAAAATATAAAAATGTTTATAAGATATTTTTTACATAATATAATCCTAAATTTATTCTACCTGCAAATAAGATTCAAATATACGTCTTTTTATCTGTCAAGATATTGATAATCAGCTTTTTATCCACAAAAGAAGTGTTATCTAAAGTACGTTTATGAAAAAAAATGGTATCACATAAACCGTATATTACTTGCATATTTGCTTTAACCCAAGTTGGAAGCTACATATTCAACTTGGGTTAAGCACTTGAACTCACACCATAAAGAAAAAGATATGCGAGCCATTTTTATCATATTGTTGACAGCAATTTGCTCCTTGAACGCTTACAGCCAAATAGACTCTCTAAAAACAATAAGCCTTGATGTAGTAATTTTGGTCACTAATTTGGAAAAAACCCAAAAAGAATTGGATACTTTTTTTGAGAATAATAATATCGTACCGGATTTACTGAATCAATTTACTCATCTGTTTGAATCAAGTTTTGTATTAACACAAAATACATATTATGTATTTGTAGATCAAATTGAAAATTGGGGAGTCATCACCTCAAGAAAGGTTACATCCACCAACTATACCGAAAAGTTGCATGCCGTAAATCAAGAAATTGCGAGAATTGAAAAACAAATAGAGGAGTATCATTCATTTATAAAAGAAGTTGATGTTAAATCCGGCAATCATGTCAAATATTGGGAAAGGTTGGAGTTTGCCAAGGTGGCGTTACAAGAACAAAAGGTACTTCAAAAAGAATATTTAGCGAGCAATCAGAGGTTTAAGGTAAAATTGCGAATCGGAGTAGCCAGTCATGTAGCCAACCGACCGGATTTTTCTTTTATCAATATGCCGGGGATTCAGTATTCCTATTTTATTCCAACTAATTCAGATGCAGAAACCTATCCTCAAAATATGAATGGATACAGCATTAAATACATACTGAATAGAAGGAAAACATATCTGGAACTTGGCTTATTCAGAACAGACCGGACGAATGATAATATAAAATATAATGAATTGTATAAATTTGGAATCGGTCAAGATTTTTATTCCGTTCATCTCGGTAGAGGTACACGACAATTTATGAATCTCTATTCGGGGTTCAAAATAGGTACTTTTATTTTGACAGGAAATGAAGACCGACTTATTTCATGGTATGGAACACCCTCAATTGGTGTAGAAATATATAAACATAAAAACATTCTGATAGATACAAAAGCAGGTTATTTCCTGCCATTTAAAGAAAATCGAAATATGCGGGGCTTTTTAATAGAAACTTCATTCAATCTTCTCTTTTAACCAAAGGAAATTTGAATATCGAACAAAGAATATCGAAGTAATATACTGCGAGTTATTCCTTCGTAATTCGATATTCAACTCGTTATTTATTTACATTTTTTTCACTTCTTCCGGCAATGGCTTTAGCTCCAATACAGGTGCTGATTCTTCCTGTGCCATCACATCCACTTCTACTTGATTTTTAACTAAATCTTCAAATGTTTCCCTTTGCCGAATCAGGTAATCCTGCCTCTGATAGACCAACACCTCTGCCGGACGATAACGCGAATTATAATTGGAAGCCATACTAAAACAGTAGGCACCGGCATTGCGAAAAACCAATAAATCATGCTTTCGCACTTCACTAATAATTCTGTCTGCGCCAAAAGTATCCGTCTCACAAATATAGCCCACCACCGTATATATTTTCTTATCGCCCGAAGGGTTGCTGATATTTTCGATATGGTGATAGGCATCATAAAACATCGGGCGAATCAAGTGATTGAAGCCCGTATCGATACCCAAAAAAGTACAAGCGGTGGTTTGTTTGACCACATTGACTTTTGCCAGAAAATAACCGGCTTCGCTGACCATATATTTGCCGGGTTCAAAGCGGAGAGTCAGGTCTTTACCGAGTTCTTCGCAAAAACTATTAAAACGTTCACTAAATACTTTCCCAAATTTCTGGATGTCCGTACAAAGTCCGCCTTCCTTATATTGTACCTTAAAACCACTGCCAAAATCAATGTAGGTCAGGTCTTTAAATTCCCTTGCTGCGGCAAACATCAGTTCGGCGGCTTTGATAAAAATATCGGGGTCGAGAATATCCGAACCGGAATGAACATGCAGCCCTTCTACGGGAATATTCAGGCGTTTGACAATGCGATTGACGAGTGGCAACTGATGAATCGAAATACCGAATTTGGAATCAATATGTCCAACCGAAATTTTGCTATTACCTCCTGCCATAAGGTGCGGATTGATGCGAATACATACCGGTAATCCGGGATGATTGATACCCAAATATTCGAGCATCTGTATATTATCCACGTTGATTTTTACACCAACTTTAATGGCATGTTCAAACTCTTCCTCACCTACATTATTGGGCGTATATATAATGTCTTCCGCCTTAAAACCTGCCTTCAAGCCCAGTCGTACCTCTTGTATAGAGACACAATCCAAACCCGAACCCATATTTTTAAATAGCTTCAATATCGAAACATTACTCAATGCTTTACAAGCATAATGTATCTTTAAATCCTTGACATCAAAGGCATTATAAAAATATTTATAATTTGCTATGATTTTTTCAGCATCATAAATGTATAGCGGCGAATCATATTTTTGAGCGAGCTGTTCAAAATTTATCATGGATAATATTAATTTTTTTCTAATTACTTACCACTAAGAACACAAGGGTGCAGGGCAAATTTTTAATTTCACTCAAAATGTTTTGTAAAACCTCGTACAGGCGATTTTAATCGCCATGTAAAAACAATTTACAAAATATTCATTTTTAGCTTTTTATAAATAAAAATATCACACATGGCGATTAAAATCGCCTGTACAAAATACCGCAAAAAGATTACAAATTAAAGATTTGTCCTGCACCCGAACACAAAGAATTATAGGAAATTTTCTCAAAAATCTTTGTTTCCTCTGCGCCAATTCGATATTAGTTTCTTTAGTAAACTTAGTGGTTCGTAAAGCTACTTTTTGCAAAGGTAATAGTTTTTCTTATTCCGAATATATTTTCTTTATTTAAAGTATAATTCTCGCTTTTTACTTACCTTTGAATCATCGTCCACAACTTATTTAACCGCTCCGCAATACTCATTTTTCAAAAATAAAAACGATTTATTATGCGAACCATGTTATTGATAGGTTTAATATTTAGTATAGCCTTTTTGGTCTGCTTTTTTATGGTAGCTACCCAACCTGAAAAACTAAACTTTGACAGTTTTGCACCAATGGGGTTCATCTATGGTGTGTATATGTTCATTATGTCGGGTTGGGCATTGTTGAGAGGAGTTGGTAAACAAACGAATACTTAAATCTCAAGTTCAAAAAAATAAACTTGTCAAATCTGACCATATTTTGAATTATTGGACTTTGGACAAAATGAGAAATTAGGGAATAGTCCCTTAATAAATCCTTGATAAAAAGTTAAAAATAATTAAATTTAAGCTCGGTTCAATACAAGTTCGTATTCCCACTGGTAACTACTAGATTCCGTGGAATTGTCTGAACGAAGGTGTACATGGACAG
>CALIZI010000025.1 GCA_938028705.1 uncultured Saprospiraceae bacterium
CACTACGGTAAAAAGTGTGGGGCGGTGAAATTCTCTTTCATATTTAACTTCGGAATTGACCTAAAAGCTATAAGGTTTCCGAAAACCTTATAGCTTTGATAGCCGGACTTTACGCTTACCCATACTTTTCACCGTAGAGCCTTATTAAATAATTACAAAATAAAATTAATCAAATATTTTTTAATTTTAATTCAATTGATTATCAATGATTTACGATTTTAAACCGAGTTTCCCTCTCGGCTCAGTCGAGACTAATTCCCATTTTGTCCAAAGTCCAATTTAGTTAAAGCATCAATTTTTTCACAACGTTCTATGGCTTTTTCCCGCCAACTTTGTATTTTTGACTTATATTTTGATTTTCCCTGCATGATTGCTTGTTTTTGTTTATGCAAATATGCGGGGAATTTTTGTATTTAAATTTTGAACACCTTACATAATAACCCAATCCATCACCGCATCAGCGTCACATTCCCCATATACGCCTTCACCACATCTGTCTCCCGAAACTCAACCTCTGCATAATACACATACACAGCCGGAGTCCATTAATTGATGACTACATTTCATTTGGATAATTTATAGATGTGATGTAAATTTGATTACTGGAAAAGCCTGATACATAATTCAAAAACCATCGACTCAACAAACTTTTTTCATGAAAAGACCGTATATTTACATAGAAAGTGGTGATACAAAACCACGACACTTGTATATTGATGCTGAAAATGCCGATACAATTATGAATGTCTTGGAAAGTAGTGAACGATACATCAAGAAATTCAAATATGTAGTTTACATCATACTTAATGAACAACCGACAAAGGATATTTTCGGAAAAGAAGCCATCTCGAATGCCACAAAAAACGTTTATGCTATAAAGTTGTTCAAAGGCAGTGAAAACACTCGGATTTATTGTAAAACTTATGATATTGATGAGGAATTTCACATTATTATGGGAGCCATTTTAGTGCGTAAAAAGTCTCAGAAATTGACGAAAGAAATTAAAAAAATCATCGAAAAAGTAGGCAGCTATGAATATGAAATTGAATAATCCAACTCAAACCAGAGCAAAACGCCTTTTGAGTATTGATACGCCGGAAGAACGCCACGAATTAGAAAAAACACGCCTACACTTTGCCTTCCTAAGTGGGATTGAGCGCATTATGGACAAGCAAAATATTAGCCGCGAAGAACTCGCCCAACGTATAGGCACATCCACAGGTTACCTGACGGAACTTTTCAGAGGAACAAAATCATTAAATTTTGATGTATTAGCCAAAATAAAAATCGCGCTTGATGTAGATTTTCGAGTGGATGTGGTGGAGTGATAGCTGTATTTCATTTGGATAATTTGTAGATGTGTTGTAGTTTTCATTTTGAAGACTTACGCAATAAATTTTAACATTTGTTGCGTGTATACAAACATTGGGTGCAATTCGCCTATAAAGAAACTTGATTAATTTAAAGAGCAAACCTTGATGTTATTAGTTTTTATTAACATTTTAATTAAATAATAAGTGTAAATTTTTATGGATATTAATAGAAGGGAATATGATGATTTAAGACCTGGTGATATAATTTGGGCAAATTCAATCAAAATTGGACCACATGTACATATCTTGATTGAAAAAGTTTCATCAGAGATTGGATTTGAATGTGTGAATACAATTAATCTTACCTCAAATTGCGGTGATTGTGAAGAAAATTGTATTTCAATTCAAGGTAAAACTATTCCTGAAGCTATATTTGGAGAAGACAAAACAACTGATATTTCTTATATAAGGCTATCGAAACCAATTTGTATATCAAACGATGAATATGTGCCAACTAGCTGGTCTTATAAAGGTAATTTGAAACAAGCCAAATATAAAGATTTCTGGGATGAGATTTGTAAAAAGTGTACTGAAACTACAGTGAGTATTTGTGATTGTGGCTGATAATTGAAAAGCCTGTGCCCAATAAATAAGGCTTCGTGCGGTACATCGTGACAAGCACTGAAGCCAGACCGTCAGCGGCAGTTACCGCATCAGCGTCACATTCCCCATATACGCCTTCACCACATCTGTCTCCCGAAACTCAACCTCTGCATAATACACATACACAGCCGGAGTCAGTTCACGTCCTTTGAATGTACCATCCCAACCATAATCGGGGTCATTAGAGAGAAAATCTTTGGCTTCAAACAATAGCGAACCCCAACGGTCAAAGACCCTAAACACCTTGACATTTTTCATCCAAACATCGCCGAATATCATAAAAATATCATTGGCTCCATCGTGGTTTGGACTAAATACATTCGGAATAAATACATTATATTCATCATCTATCACGACGCTAATATTTCTTGTCGCGGTACAGCCTCTTTCGCTGGTGACGGTCAGCGTGTAAGTCGTATTTTCTGTCGGACTGGCAATCGGATTGGAGCAATCGGTACAACTCAAAGCATAAGCGGGAAACCATTGGTAGGTCAATTCCGGCAACTCTAAAAAAGGGTTGAGTTCGATGCTGTCACCCGTCAAAATATTCACTTGTTCGGGCAAATCTATCGCCACTTCAAAAGGGTCATATATCGTATAATCATAACTCGTCGTGCAGCCTTCCGAATCTCGCACATAGACGGTATAATCACCTGCGCTCAATTCTTCAAACAGTCGTCCGTCTTCCGAAAATAGCCAACCCGGATTAGAAAAATCATCGGATAAACTTAACTGAAAAGGCTCTGCACCGCCCAATATCGAATCAATCTGAATCGCACCGTCTGACAGCCCGAAACAAGAAACTTCGACCAAAGTATCCACAAAAGTAATCCGCGAATTTTGCCCGACATACACCGTATCTGCCGCTTCACAAGCATTCGCATCAAGGATATTAAAAGCATAAGTTCCCGCTACCAAACTGTCCAATAATGCGCCTGTCGCACCCGTATTCCACGAGTAAGTATAAGGTGGCGTACCGCCATACGCTGCGACTATCGCATGACCGTTATTGCCACCAAAACAGGAAGCCATAAAAGTTTCTTTTTCATAAATTAATGGATTTAATGGACTTGTAATCAATTGATTAGCTGTGGTCTCACAGCCATGAATATCCGTTACGGTTACGATATAATTTCCTACACTCAGTTCTGACAAACTCGCTGTAACATCGCCCGTATTCCAAGCGTAAGTATAGTCTGCCGTACCGCCGTTGACTATCGTGTTTATCGCACCTGCGCTGCTGCCGTAACAGTCAAGCGAATCGGTGGCATCGAAGCTCACCGTTAGGGGAACAGGCTCGCCCAATTCGACATCGGCAAGCGTCTTACAACCGATAGCATCCGTAACAGTTACGTTATATATCCCTGCACTTAGGTTTACAGGATTTTCGACATCAGAGGCATTATCCCAATTGCAAGTGTAAGGTGGAAAGCCGCCTGCCACCACAACATTAATACTACCGTCCGAACCACCTGCACAAGTTGGATTTTCGGAAGAAATATCCACTTCGGGATTCATTCCGATGACAATTTCTTTGGTCATTATATTTTCACAGCCACCTCGAAATGCTGTTAATTCTACGATATAATTCCCCGCAGATAAATAAGTATGTGCGGGTTCGGTCAATGCCGATACGGGTGTATTGTCGCCAAAATTCCAAGTGTAACTATCAGCCGATGAAGTATTGCTAAATTGTACTTCCCAACCTTCACATGTTATAGACGGATAAGCAAAATCTACCATAGGTAAATTCGATACCGAGACCTCGCTCGTCGTCTCAATCGCTCCGCCGCAGAGGTAGTCCACCGAGAGCGTGACGGTGTAATCGCCTTCGTTCACGTAGCTGTGCGTCGGGTTGGCTTCGGTAGAAAAATTGCCATCGCCAAAATCCCAAATAAAGTCAGCATTGGGCGGGTCGAAGGCATTAAATTGGATGAGTTCATTGGCACAGGGTGTAGCATTGCTTGGCGCAAATTGTCCGGTAATATTTGAGGTAAAAACACTTATCGTATCTTCGTAAGTATGGCTGCCACATTCATTGGTCGCAATGAGTGTGACGATATAATCTGTCGCCATACCATTCTGTGTAACAAGCACTTGTGAAGGTTCGGATGCAGTAGAGAAAGGCGCACCATCGATGAACCATTCGTAGCTGTCCGGCTCGCCATAGCTCAAATTATTAAAGACGACCTCATCGCCATCACACACAGGGTCTTGGGTGATAAATTGGGCAAAAGGCTGAGGCTGTACCGTAAAACTCTCTACATGAGTGGATGCTCCACAGCCATTCTCAACGGTGAGTATGACCTGATACGTCGTCTCCATCAGTGTAGGTGTAAAAACTACGGGAGCAGGATTGGGGCTGCTGCTCGTTTCACCATTATCAAAATTCCAAAAATAAGTCAGGTCTTCGCCCATACTTTCATTTTCAAAATTCACTGTAATCGGCGCACATTCATTAGGTTCATTTATATTAAAATTTGCATTTAAAAAAGAATTAATTGTAATATTTTGATTATAAATATGAGAACATCCTGTGGCTGAATTGGTCGCTGTTAATGTGACAGTATAATCGCCTGTTTGTGAATAAGAATAATTAAAATTATCCAAATATATAATTTCTCCATTGCCCATATCCCACTCAAATTCGTCTGCGCCTTCAGAAGCATTGATAAAATTCATATCGGTACTAATGCAGCCGCCCGTTATCTCTTCGAATGATGCCACAGGGTCGGGATGTACATGTATGACTAAGATTTCGACACAAGCAATTCCATTTGTCAACGGATAAGTATAAGTGATTTCGTAAGTCGTACTTTCTGTTACATTCGGTGTAGTAAAAATGCCGTCATCGTCAACAATATCCCCTGACCACTGACCAACATTACCACTAAGTGGCACTAAATCAGCGGGTTCAATATTAATAAAATCATTTAAATTAATAGAAGATTCGGAAACACACAAATTGATTTCTTGCTGTGTCAGCGAGACATCAATGACGATAATTTCTACTTCATCCTCTGCATAGCACGTTCCTGTTCCTACCGAATAATTCATCGAATATACACCCGGCGTATTGGCATTAAAAATACCGGAAGCACTCACACCCGTACCCGCCCACACACCGCCCGAAGGCGTACCCGTCAAGGTATGGTCGGTATCTTCTATACACAAAACCCTGTTGCCGCCTGCATTTGCCATGCTTATATCACCTACCGTAATTGTGACATCATTTGAAGCCATACAGCCACCTGCCGTAGTGTAAGTGTAAGTAATCGTATAAGTGCCGTCTGTGCTAATGTCCAACATATTTCCCGTAACAATCGCACCCGACCATACACCGTTTGAAGGCGTAGCGAGGGGGAACGGTTCGGGTTCATTATTTGTACAAAAACTAAACTCATTTGCCACTTCGACAGTCGGCATAGCATCCACGTTGACGTGTATCGTATCCGAACTTACGCAAGTGCTTGAAGGATCGGTATAAGTGTAGGTAAGGACGATATTATTTGCCACGCCGACTGCCGCAGGGTCGAATGTACCTGCCGCCGCATTTACGATGCCCGTACCCGACCACGTACCGCCCGCAGGCGTAGCTTGTGGTAAGGTCACGACAGGGTCAGTCTCGCAGTAGGCAAGACTTGTACCTACATTTAAAGTGGGAGAAACGACCTCTACTGTAGTCTCCCAAGTATCTGTTGCACAGGAATTTATGGCATGTAAAGTAACTGTATATTCGCCCAATCCATTAAATTGTATTTGCGGATTTTCAGAGTTGACATTGGTTGGTTCGAGAAATTCCCAACCTGTATTTGGCAATATTTCCCATTCAAAATCAGAACTGTTAAAAGAAGACGTATTATTAAATGTCAACATTTCTCCGGCGCATAATTCGGTGTCTGTTGTGTTGGCATTTGCGCTAGGCGGATTAGAAATTATTACGGTCTGCGTGGCAGTTTCTGTAATGCCACAATGACTTGCAGCTACCTCTATCGTATAATTACCTTGATTAATAAAAGTAATTTCTATGTTTTCCTGATTTAGATTGCCTGTCCAACCGGTTGAGGGGCTGACGGACCAAGTGACATCCGAGATAGGGTCGCCACCTTGACAGCCTGTGGATGTGCTGACAATCGGTGCAGTAGATTGATTTTCAAATGGGATTGTAGCCCCCGTACAGTAGGCAGCTAAGGTATCGAAATGAAAATGCGGCATAGGCGCACCCGAAATGGTAATCGGACCGACCACACCGCCCGTACTTCCACACGAATTGCTGACACTCAAAGAAATACCAAAGGAATTTTCGTGAACATTAGGTGGTAAAAGCAGGGTCTCTCCGCAAGAAGATTCGGCAAATGAATAGGTGAATGAGGGCGGCGGCGGATGATTAAATGAAAAAATTAATTCATCATTTTGATAAATATCATAAACCGTTCCTGCCGGATTATTTTCTGTACCGCTAATGATAAACGACAAGACATCGGACACACAAAGCCCCGTAGTGCCACCCGGACTTGTGATGCCTCCACCCGGATTGCTGCCATTAAAAAAACGATAAACCGCCGTAGCTGAAGGGCAGGTGTAATCTCCTGTTGCTGTGATACTTATATCAAAAAAGCCTTCGTTCATATAGGTATGCGAGAGGCTCGTCCAGCCCGAATTTTGAGTGCTATTCGGCGAACCGTCACCCCAATTAATCGTATAGCTTGTATTCGAAGCATCGGTGGTCGATTCGTTTTCAATGGTGATGCTAGCCGTCTGTGTGCCACTACAATCAAGGAAGCCCGTCGGCGAACTAATCGTCGGGTCGGGCGAATCCAATACTGTAATTGTGATGGCATCGTTGCACAAAATCCCGTTTTCTTCCAGTGTCACATTATAGGTTTGCGTGGTGGCTTGGGCGGGGTAGGTGTGTATGGTCGTGTGGCTTGTATCCGTCGTGCCATCGCCAAAATTCCAGACGTAATTTGAGTTGAGATTAGGATTGGCAACACTGAATGTAATATCCTCGTAGCCACAAATAGTTGTCGCTGAACTATTTGCACATTGTGCATAAAGTTGGGGGAAGGTCATTATGGAGCATACTAAACACAAAATCAGGTTTAGAACTAATTTCATAGAAAGCCGTAGATTTACGGAAAGTTGTCAACACTTGGGAGGAAGCGCACTTTCCTGTTAAATCTCTCACTGTCATATAAGATACGTATGTCTTTGAGTTTTGTTGCACAGGGAATGCTGTGATTCGTAATTCGTTGATTGATGATTCATTTCGCAAGGTCTTAAAAATTAATTATTTGCATTATAATTATTTTAATATTATTGAAGTTTTTGTTTTAAAATATATATGAATTTAAAAATCAATTATTGAAATTAATTTGGCAATGTCATGTTCGATTTTTATTTAATGTATTTGGTGTTTTGCTCTTGAATTTGGGCTAAAACTCGTCTGACATTTTCAAAATTCACTGATGATGTCATATTTTTCCAGCAATGTTTAAATGTCTGACGAGTTTTAGCCCAAATTCGGAAAAAAGGAGGTGTTCGAGTAAAATAGGGAATAGTTGCAAGGCGAATGTTTTTATGAAAAATGGGTGTCTGACATTCATGGACTTATAATATGAAATTAAACAAAGCCAAGATTAGCATGAGCATCCTTAATGACTGCTTTAGCTGTCAAGTGGGTAGTAATTTGTCACAAAGCAATGGTTTTTAAGTAATTGAATATTGAGTTAAAACCACACTTGACAGCTAAAGCAGTCATTACAGCACGCTCAATCTATATTTATTAAATCAAAAGAATCATTTTGACATTATAAATCTACTTATGTGTGTCACACTCAATGAGAAATTTACACCGAATTTGAACTCAAACTTGTCAGACATTTCCAAAATCTAACGATACTACATAACTTGACATTGTCATGTTCGATTTTTATTTAATATAGTCAGTGTTTGTCCTTGAATTTGGGCTAAAACTCGTCTGACATTTTCAAAATTCACCAATGAACTCATTTTTTTCGGTAAAGTTTAAATGTCTGACGAGTTTTAGCCCAAATTCGGAAAAAATATTCCATCCTAAACACAAATACATTATTATTTTTTAAAATATACTATCGCCAAGTTAATTTAAAATTCGTAAAATATTGATAATCAAGAATATTAGCGGGTACAAAAACGAATCGCACCCCTATCGGAGACTAAACTCTTTGAAGTTTAGTAAACGGGATACTCAAAAATGTCTGACAAGTTTGAGTTCAAATTTAGATCAAAACACTTTTTCATAGTAAATAAAAGTCTAATCTAACATTTTTAATTTAATAACATTAAAATAACTATAATGTAAAAATCCTAAATTAAATAGAAAAAATGCTGAAAAATTACTTATTAGTATCATTTGTACTGCTATCCACAGTTCCAATGTCTGCCCAACAGACGAATGGTTTATTTTTGAACGATAGTTTAGCCTTTAATGGATACACATTATTTTCTGCGATCAATTATAGCCATACCTATCTGATTGATAACTGTGGATATTTGGTCAATGAGTGGGAAAGTTCTCACAAACCCGGACTATCCGTTTATTTGCTTGAAAATGGTAACTTGCTCAAAACCAATCGAATATCAACAGGTGTTTTTTTTGGTGGCGGTAGTGGCGGCGGTATTGAAATGCGGGATTGGGAGGGAGACCTGTTGTGGCAATATATATATTCGGAAGATTTTGTGCATCATCAGCATCACGATATTGAGTATCTGCCAAATGGTAATATACTTGTCATTGCATGGGAGTACAAAACAACGGAGGAAGCTATGGCGGCAGGTAGAAATCCGGTTGGATTGGGGCTGTCTTTTCATCCCGATAAGGTGGTGGAAATCCGACCTGTCGGAATGGATAGCATCGAAACGGTGTGGGAATGGCATGCCTTTGACCACCTTATTCAAGACTACGATTCGACGAAAGCCAACTACGGTGTGGTGGCAGACCACCCTGAGTTGATTGATTTGAATTATACCATATCGGCATCACCCGATTGGATGCATAGCAATAGTGTGGATTATAATGCTGACCTCGACCAAATTATATTGAGTGTTCGCAATTACAGTGAATTGTGGGTGATTGACCATAGCACGACGACTGCCGAAGCCGCAGGGCATACAGGCGGCAATTCGGGGCGCGGCGGTGATTTGCTCTATCGTTGGGGCAATCCGCAGACTTACGATAGAGGCTCATCGGCAGACCGTATATTATATGGTCAACACGATGCTCAATGGATAGCAGAAGGACTGCCGGATGCTGGAAAAATTATGGTTTTTAATAATGGAAGAGGGGCGATGACGGATCCACATTCTTCGGTAAGTGTAATCGCGCCACCTGTGGACGCTACCGGAAATTACACCCTTAATACAGGTGAAGCCTTTGCACCCAATCAACCGGATTGGACTTATACGGCAAGCCCTGCGGAGAGTTTTTATTCGATCAATATCTCTGGCGCACATCGCCTTCCAAATGGCAATACTTTGATATGTGAAGGTGACGACGGGCGTTTATTTGAGGTCAATATGGCAGGACAAGTGCTTTGGGAATATATTATTCCGGTGGGTACGATGGGTCCGCTTATGCAAGGTGCAAATATGAGTACTAATCAAAATGCGACATTCAGAGCTTATCGCTATGCGCCTGATTATCCGGCATTTACAGGTAGAGATTTGACTCCTGATATGCCAATTGAAGTTAGTCCTTTGACTTCCGATTGTCAGATTTATGAAATGTTGGTGGCAACCGACGAAACAGCACCTTTTAATTTTATTAACATTCACCCGAATCCTGTATCATCATTATTAAATATAGAAAATAACTTAAATAAGGGTATAAATATTGAAATACACGATATGAGAGGGCGAAGTATTTATCAAAATAATTTCTCCGATTATTATTTTCAAATTAATATGAATGACTACCCCGAAGGCGTATATATGTTAAAATGTTATACTAATGACGGGCAACTTTTGACGACGAAAAAACTTGTAGTAGTTCATGGTGAATAGTTCATGGTTCATGGTTGATAGTTCATAGTTCATGGTGAATAGTTGATAGTTGATAGTTCATGGTGAATAGTTGATAGTTGATAGTTCATAGTTCATGGTTGATAGTTCATAGTTTGATAGGTACATAGACCATGAACCATGAACTATGAACCATCAACTATAAATTTTTTTAATTTTTTTTTAACATTTAGGCAACGTTTTTGCTATAAAATACGTTTATACATAAAACGAAAGAGTTATAAAAGATTTTTTATGAAAAAAAATGACAGTGGTATTGATACAAATACTAAAATTAGTTATCACAAATAATAGCTTTTCTAAAATATCTTTCGTAACTTGCATCTTAACATGATTTTAAATATCGTAGCCCGAGAAGCAAAATGAAGCAGATAACAACAATCATATTATCCTTTGTGTTTTGTTCCCTTATCTTTGCTATTACAGCAAGGAACCTGCCTTCTATTCCCTCTGACGAGATTAACACTTATACAAGTCCTCCCGGTCTGGCAGACCCCAAAGCCAAAGCTATCATGGATAGCATCTATGAACGTTATGACGAGTTCAAATCCTTACAAGTAGATATGGTATATACGACGGGCTATCAAGATAGATATGCCACTGATACCATTCATGGTTTTAGGGATGGCAATAAATACCGCCTTGAAATGCCACACCAAGACGTGGTGCATGATGGGAAAAAAGTATGGTTTTATAACAAAACCTCCAAAGAAGTATATAGCAAATTAAGTAATCCGACTGAACTGAACTTTATTTATCCGACCAAAGCCTTGAAAAGTTGGGAGTCTTCCTTCAATTATTCTATCGCAGGTGAATTGGATATGGGCGAACAATCTTTTGTAAGAATGTTATTTGTACCCAAAGATAGTGACATTACGAATGTAGGTTCACCGGAAATTAATTTATTTATTGATAAGAATAACTTTCAAATCCTAAAAATAACTTTCTCACAGCCCGATGGTTACATCCATATACTGGATTATCAGGACTTTATACCCAATATTAAGTTTCACCCTTCCCTATTTGAATTCGACTTCTCCTAAAGTAAAATGTAAGAATCTTACGAAATTTGTGCTCTTTTTGTCAAATTTTAATGGCAAAAAAGAATACAAAATGACTACTTTTTGTACTTTTGCCGTCATATTCGTGACATTTTTATAATACAAAAAAGAAGAAACAATTGGTTGATAAGTTATTATCTACCAATTTTGAATGTATTATCATTTTCTAACCAAATTTTAATTTAGGAGTTATGCTTAAAGAATTTAAAGAATTTATAATGACGGGTAACGTCATTGATTTCGCTATCGCCGTTATATTGGCAGGTGCAGTTGGACTCGTTGTCAACAGTTTCGTGCAAGACATCATCATGCCTATCGTAGGTCACTTCGCCGGAGGAATGGACTTCGCAGATTTGAAGTACGTTCTCAGTCCGGGTTCTGGTGTTGAAGGTAGCGAGGGATACGTTGCTGAAAATGCAATAAGATGGGGTAAATGGTTGAACACCATTATTAGCCTTCTCACTGTTGGTCTAGTTCTATTCTATTTAGGAAAAGCTAAGATCAAAGCTATGGGAGCTACTCCGGATCCTGATCCGACACCCGACCAAAATTTATTGACAGAAATCAGAGACTTACTCAAAAAATAATGTTGTAAGAATTTACAATACAAAAAACGGTTGCCATCGAAAGATGACAACCGTTTTCTATTTTTACAGAGTACGACCTCCCACACTCTCTCCCACACTCTTTTCTCTCCACTCTCACACTCTTTTCTCTCACACTCTTTTCTCTCCACTCTACTTAATCTCAATCATAAAAGGCATACGGGCTTGCGGTCCGCTCATATTTTTAATCTCTTTGGCATACTCGTAGTATTTGTAAAAGTCCTCACCGATTTCCGCTTTGATGCGGGCTTTGGTGGATTCTTTGCCCATGATTTGGTCCAAAAACTGTTGAAGCGGCTCTTTGGTTTGCGGATATTCCTTGACGCGGTAGTTCTCCAAATCAGCCAATTCGGCGGCGGCGGCAATAGCATCTTCCAAGCCACCGAGTTCATCCACAAGTCCTATTGTACTGGCTTTTTTGCCTGTCCATACTCGTCCTTGTGCGATTTCGTCCACTGCCTCTACCGTCATATTTCGTCCGTCGGCTACCCGTTGTTTGAATGTCGTATAAACCTCATCTACACTTTGCTGTATGATTTGTCCTTCTGCGGGGCTAAGGTCAAAAAACGGTGTACCGGTAGTGGCAAATCGTCCGGTTTTGACCGTATCGAAAGTAATACCGATTTCTTTTTCCATCATCTCCTCTACGCTCGGCAGCAAGCCAAATACACCGATAGACCCCGTAATGGTATTGGGTTCGGCGAATATTTTATCTCCCTCGCAGGCGATATAATAACCACCCGAAGCAGCTACATCACCCATCGAAACCACCACGTTTTTACCTTCCTCTTTGGCTCTTTTCAATTCGCGTAAAATAACCTCCGAAGCCAAGGCACTACCGCCACCGGAATTGACACGCAACACGATAGCTTTTATCTTATCATCCTCACGTATCTTACGAATCATTTTGCCATAACGGTCGCCGCCGATATTGCCTGTTTCGCCTTCGCCGTCCACAATACCACCTTCAGCATACACCACAGCGATTCGGTCTTTGATACTAAAATCCGTCTTTTTCTTCGCGGCTTTATGATATTTTTTGAGTGAGATACCTTCAATTTTATCATCATCTTCCAAGCCAAGTTTATCTTTAAGGTCATCCAATACTTGGTCTTTATATTTCAGCTCGTCTATCAAACCGTAGGTCACTGCATCCTGAGCATTACGGGCGCGATACTCACTGATAATATCCTTCATTTCAGCCGCAGATTTACCTCTGCTTTCTGCCATATCTTCTATAAAAATATCAAAACCTTCGTTGAGATATTCGCTGGTTTGAAGGCGATTTTCAGGACTCATTTCCGTGCGACGGAAGGGTTCTGTGGCACTTTTGAATTTTCCGGCATAATAGACCTGTGCCTTGATGCCCCATTCGTCAATCATTTTTTTGAAAAACGGAATTTGTGCCGCAAAACCGGGCGCAATGACCGCACCCACAGGGTTGAGGTACATTTTATCGGCAACAGATGCCATATAATATGCGCCTTGTGTGTAATAATTTCCATAAGAAACGACAAATTTTCCGCTTTCTTTGAAATCTTCCAAGCCTTCGCGGAGTGCGCTCATAGTTGCCATACCTGCGGAAAAATTGTTGCTCAATTCCATGTAAATACCTTTGATGTCATCGTCATCTTTGGCGGCTTCAATGGCATCCAACATATCGTGCAAGCCCAAAGGTGAATCGCCGAGTGAGGAGAGGTCGAAAGCACCGGAGGGAGCCATGTTGTTGGTTTTTTCGGGAATGGGGTCGGAGAGGGTCAGCTTCAACACCGAATTGGATTTGACAGTGACTTTATCAGCCTTTCTGCCAATTGAACTGCCTATCGCGCCAAATATCAGGATCAATGCACCAAGTGCCAATATCGTTCCGAGACATGAGGCGAATATAAATTTTAAAAAATTGCTCATTGCTAAATTGTTTTTATTATTAAAATGCTTTATGAGTGATGTTGAAGTGCTTTGTTTTTTATTCGTAGTTTAAATAAATATAATTAAAATATTTTATATTATAACATGATATTATTAACTTGACAATGTTAAATTAGATTTTTGTTTACTATAAATAGGTACTTCTATCTGAATTTGGGCTAAAACTCGTCTGACATTTTCAAAATGTCAGACGAGTTTTAGCCCAAATTCAAGAATAAAATGCCAACTATATTAAACAAAAATCGAACATGACATTGTCAATATTATAATTAATATTTTAATATTATTTAATTATTAAAATAAAAATATTTAAAAGTGAATTTTGGACAACATAAAACGATTTTGCAAAATCGTTTTACTCTTCTATACGTTTAAGCAAGATTAATGATGTTCAAAATTACTTTATTTAATTATAATACAAAAGTTGAATAAGAACCACGAACTACAAACAAAGAACTACAAACTTGTGTTTACCTGCACAAATGTAAAACATAATTAAAAAAAGGCATGATTTTTTAGACAAATAAAGGATTGACATAGAGGAAAACCCATTTTCCGTAATTATGTTGTACTTTTGTAGTCTATTAAGGGGTGATAAGACAAAGACTTTTTTACAAATAAATCGGGTAGTGCTATAAATGTAATACTCCTACTTGCCTTGCATTTTGCAAATGCAAGGCAAGTCACCTAACTATTACATTTAGGACTATCATAAATCAGTCACTAATCACTAATAAACTAATCACTAATATGCGAAATTCTTATTTATTTATAATTGTTGTATTGATTTTAAATATATTGATACAAGCAGGAGCGGTTCATGCCGATAGCTTGGAGGAAGTCAAAAAAATCCAAATCAAGGGAACGCTTGTGGGCTGTACTGATGTGGAGACCATATATCTGTATCAATGGTATGGTATAGAAATGCGCGAGTTTGCTCAAGCAAAATTGACGGAGAAAAAAGGTATATTCAATTATACGTTTAAAATCAATAATCCTACATCCGGTTTTTATGCCATCGGTACATCGCCGGAAACCACCAAGTCCTTGATATTGGGTACAGAAGCCAAAATTGCGATACAAGGCAAGTGCGATGCTGTCGGTGAGATGAAAGTGACGAACTCTCCGGTTAATGATTATTACGAAAAATTGATTGCAGAAAATACTGAAATCAATAGTGAATTTTTTGACCTTATCAAGCAATTGCGGAAAATGATGCGTAATCCTGACCTCAAAGAAAAGGCTTATGCCCAATTTGCGGATTTGGACGAACGCCGCATGAAACTCTATAACGAAGCCAAATCAACCAATACTTTTTTGGGCAAATCACAGGCTTTGGTCACTTATCTTAGTTTTGTCAACAATCAGGGAGATTACAAAAATGAAGGCGAATACTTTGCTAATGAGTATTTTAAATATGTAGATTTTGCTGATGCAGATTTGCAATACACCCCTGCCCTTATACAACAAATGCAGCCTTACGCTGCCACGATAGCGCAAGTGGGGATGTCTCCCGAAAATCAAGCGGTTTATATTGACAATATTTTAAATAAAACCAAGCCTAACGAAGGAGCGCATCTGGCTGCCTTATTTGGTACGGTCACCGGATATTCTAAGGCGAAGGACAAAACAAATTTTGTGAAATACGCCAAATTATTTCTCGAAAAATATCCTGATTTCAACCCCGAATTCAGAGCGCAACTCAGCACACAAATCAAGCGTGCGAGTGGTACAATACTTGGTGCGGAAGCACCCGAAATCAGTCAAAAAACGCCCGATGGCGATGTGGCGAATTTGAGCGATTTGCGCGGAAAGGTGGTCTTGGTAGATTTTTGGGCGAGTTGGTGTGGTCCTTGTCGTCGTGCCAATCCGGGCGTGGTGGCATTGTATAATAAATACAAGGATCAGGGCTTTGAGGTATTTGGTGTCAGTCTCGATGGTAAAAAAGAACGTTGGAAAGCTGCCATTAAAAAAGATAAACTCGCTTGGACACACGTCAGCGACCTCAAAAAATGGAAAAGCGGAGCCGCTGCCGATTACGGTGTAAGCTCCATTCCGCAAACTTTTTTATTGGATAAAGAAGGACGCATTTTGGGTAAAAACCTAAAAGGCGCAGCACTCGAAGCCAAGATACAGGAAGCCTTGAAAAAGTGATGTATTGCTTTATTGTTGTATTGCTGTACTGTTGTATTGCTGTATTGTTTTATGACATTTTTCAATTTATAGTTTTGCTTCGCAAAACTTTTATCAACAATATAACAATAAAACAATACAACAATAAAGCAATAAAACCATGAAATTCACAAAAATAATTTTGAAACATCGAAAAGATGCCCCGCTTCGGCGTTGGCATCATTGGGTG
Source organism: uncultured Saprospiraceae bacterium (assembly GCA_938028705.1). Classification (GTDB taxonomy): domain Bacteria; phylum Bacteroidota; class Bacteroidia; order Chitinophagales; family Saprospiraceae; genus JAHDEO01. Next base: position 15,995 of record CALIZI010000025.1, read on the forward strand.
TTTTCGGGTGCGATATATAAAATTGAGGGGGAAGTCAATAATGGCGATACGGTAGAGGTTTATGCCTCTAATGATGAATATCTCGGAACGGGGCATTACCATAATGGCAGTATTGCGGTGCGTATTTTTTCTTTTGAACAAAGGACTGCGGACACTGATTTTTGGGTCAAAAAAATACAAGTAGCTTACGATATACGCCAAGCACTCCGCCTGACTGATAATCCCGAAACCAATGCTTACCGGCTCATACACGCAGAGGGTGACGGACTGCCCGGATTGATTCTGGATTATTATAATGGTGTCGTGGTTTTTCAAGCACATTCTATCGGAATGTATTTGGCAAAGGATGATATTGTGGCGGCATTGCAGCAGGTTTATGGTACACGACTCAAAGCTGTGTATGATAAAAGTGCGGAGAGCTTGCCGAGAGATTATACGCCGCAAGCTGTAAATGGCTACTTGTTTGGCGCATCCGGCGAGCCGGTGATTTTGGAGTATGGACACCAATTTTTTGTGGATTGGGAAGGTGGACAAAAAACGGGTTTTTTCCTTGACCAAAGAGAAAATCGCCGCTTACTTTCACATTATGCCGCCGACAAAACCGTGCTTAATGCCTTTTGTTATTCCGGCGGATTTTCGATATATGCGCTTCGTGCAGGTGCAAAATTGGTACACTCGGTGGATGCTTCGCAAAAGGCGATTGACTTGCTCAATCGCAATGTATCTTTGCTCGATATAGCTCCCGAAAAGCACGAATCTTATACGGCTGATGTCCTCAAATTTCTGAAAACACCACCTGCTGAGTACGAGGTCATGGTACTCGACCCGCCTGCTTTTGCCAAAAATATCCGTTCCCGTCACAATGCCGTTCAAGGTTACAAACGTCTCAATATTGCAGGTATCCGGCAGCTTGCTAAAGGCGGTATTCTTTTTACTTTTTCCTGTTCGCAGGTGGTGGATAGTGCGCTGTTTCGGAGTACGGTATTGGCAGCGGCACTGGAAGCCGGACGACCTGTACGCATACTGCACGAGATGACGCAAGCTTCTTGTCATCCGGTCAATATTTTTCATCCTGAAGTGAGTTATTTGAAAGGGTTAGTTTTGTATGTGGGGTAGAATGAATGAATGTTGAATGAGGGAATGAATGTTGAACTAACTCATTAGAATGCGGATTTGTACAGATTAAACGGATTCACACAGATTTTTTTGGTATTCAAAACAAGTTTATCTGATTAGTTGACACTTTATACGATATTAATTTTACACAAAATATAAGTAATCCGTTTGGTAAACTTTTCAAGTTTGCTAAACGTGGGCAGGGCACTAAAATTTATCATAAACTAAAAATCAGCACTTTACTTCTCCGATAGCTATCGGAGACCAAACTTTTTGAAGTTTAGCAAACGGAGTATTTAAATTTTGTTTTAATTTTTAAAATCAGATTTCAAAAGTGTCAACTACTTTTATAATTTGGATGAACTTGTCGTATTCAAC
>CALIZI010000026.1 GCA_938028705.1 uncultured Saprospiraceae bacterium
TGTACTGACGACTTTAGCCAACCTGTGCGATTAAAATAGTGGGCGGTAAAATTTCGCTTTATGCCGTTCAAGATGCGTTAGCATCGCCCCCGTTTGTAGCAAAAACCCAAGCAAAACCTATCAAGGTGCGTAGCACCGACACCGTTAAATGTACAAACAGTGGCTCCTACGGAGCTTAGGAGATTTTGGGGGTTATTTTGCTACAAACAGGGTCGGTACTAACGTACCTTATATCGCAAAAAGTCGATTTACAAGTCTCAACTTATTTTAATCGCACAGGTTGACTTTAGCCGTCAAGTGACCCGACAATTTCCTGCGACGGCTAAAGTCGTCGGTACAGGTAGATTAAAAATTTGTCCTGCACCTCATATTTTTTATTATTTTAAAATAAATTTAATTTATAAAAAATTCATTTTTAAATTATAATAATATAAAAATAATCATAATAAAAAACATTGTATTCAGTCTGTAATTTTAGCTGATTAGATTTTTCAATGTGTTCGCCAAATTAGGTATTCAGTGTTTTTTGATTATTAATAAAATTAAATTATAATTTATATCTTGACATAATGTCATTTCCTTAAGTGGAAAATTATCAAAAAAAAGGTTAGATTAGCATTGTCAAAATGTGAATTTTGAAAATGTCAGACGAGTTTTAGCCCAAATTCAAGAGTAAAATGCCAACTATATTAAATAAAAATCGAACATGACATTGTCAAGATATTTAATTAAAAATAAAATATTTACAAAAATAAAAACAAGTAAACTATTCACTTTCGATTCGTAATTTTTAATTTGGCGAACATATTGATTTTTGTTAAATAATAAAAGTAGTTGACACTTTTGGAATCTGATTTTAAAAATCAAAACAAAATTTAAATACTCCGTTTGCTAAACTTCAAAAAGTTTGGTCTGCGATAGCTATCCGAGAAGCAATGTCCTGATAATTAGCTAGTTAAAAACTTTAGTGCCTTTGCCCACGTTTAGCAAACTTGAAAAGTTTACCAAACGGGTTTATTGTATTTTGTGTAAAATTAATATCGTATAAAAAGTGTCAACTACATGGATGAACCTGTCCAATATCCATAACTAAAGCTCACTCAAACAACTCCGAACTCAAATACCTATCGCCCCTATCGCAAGTAATACAAACAATCACCCCATCGCTGATTTCATCGGCTATCTGCATAGCTGCCGTCAAAGCACCACCGCTACTCATCCCTGCCATAATGCCTTCTTCTTGTGCCATTCTTCTGGTCATTTGGATGGCTTGGTCGCGACTGACATCAATGATTCGGTCAACTCGTTGGGGTTCGTATATTTTGGGCAAAAACTCCGGCGACCACCTGCGAATACCCGGAATCCGCGAACCATCCGTAGGTTGCGTACCGACAATCTGAATGTCTTTTCTTTGTTCTTTCAAGTAGCGCGATACGCCCATGATAGTTCCGGTAGTTCCCATGGCAGAAACAAAGTGGGTAATTCGCCCTTTGGTATCTTGCCAGATTTCAGGACCGGTGGTTTTGTAGTGCATTTTATAATTGTCGGGATTGGCAAATTGGTTGAGCATAAAATATTCGCCGGAATCCGCCATTTCCTGCGCCTTTTGCCTGGAATATTCTATCGTCTTATCTCCCGGTGTCAGCACGACCTCTGCACCGTAGGCTTTCATCGTTTTTACCCTTTCGGGTGTTGCCGTTTCGGGCATCAGTAAGGTCATGTGAACGTCCATAGATTGAGCAATCATCGCCAAAGCAATACCCGTATTTCCACTGGTGGCTTCTACTAATTTTGCGCCGGGTCTGATTTCGCGTCTGTCCAATGCAGATTTAATCATATTGAATGCCGCCCTGTCCTTTACACTCCCGCCGGGGTTTTGTCCTTCCAATTTACAAAATACCTGTACGGATGTATTCGTATTGATTTTTTTTAATTCCACCAAAGGGGTATTGCCTATTAAATGTTCGATTTTCATATTTATTTTTTTTGAACCACTAAGCGCACTAAAGACACTAAAATCGAACTAACGCAAAAGAAAACAAAGGATATAAAGTATTCACTATCATATTTTCATAAAATTTTTTGGCTCATGTATGGAATCAGGTGGAGCGTAGGTTGATTTTCAATTCAAATTGGAGTAAAGTGCTGGTAATCAATCCTATAAGGTTTTCGAAAACCTTATAGGATTCGCGTATGCTTCACATTCCACCTGATTTCCTACATGAGCCAACTTTTTTAGTGTTCTCTGCGTTAATTCGACCTTTGTGTACTTCGTGTACTAAGTGGTTCAAGTTTGGAATTTACTTCAATGATTCGATTGATAATAAATTTTTGATTCCGGTGCTACACTTCTCGTAATCCATGTATTCCCACCGATAATACTATGATGACCGATAACCGTCTCGCCGCCCAATACGGTAGCTCCCGAATATAGCACGACGTGGTCTTCTATCGTCGGATGTCTTTTTGTTTTTGCTAATTTCTTTTCTACACTCAAAGCACCAAGCGTGACTCCTTGATAGATTTTGACATAATCGCCGATGTCGCAAGTTTCGCCTATCACTACGCCCGTTCCGTGGTCGATGCAAAAACCCTTCCCGATTTTCGCACCCGGATGAATGTCGATACCCGTCCGCGAATGGGCAATCTCGGTCATCATTCTTGGGATGACTTTGATGTCGAGTTGGTACAGTTCGTGTGCCAATCGGTAGGTGGCAATGGCGTAAAATCCGGGATAAGAGCGCAGAATTTCATTTTCACTAATGGCAGCGGGGTCGCCCGCATACATGGCTTTTACATCGGTTTGTAAGACCTGATAGACGGCTTCCAATTTGTCAAAAAACAGGACGGTTTTGTTGTCCGCATTGATAGATTCGCGATTGGGATACATAAATAGTATCTCGTAGAGTTCTGATTTCAGATTGAGGAGATCGAAGGCGAGTTCTTCCTGTTTGCTGTATGGTTTATCTGTCAGGTCGGGGAAGAGAATGCCCAACAACTGATTGACAAAATCCTCCACCCGCTCTATGGTCGGACACTTGGGACTGTCTTGGTGGGTGTCGAAGAGTGTTTTTATAAATTTATCTGTCATATTAATATTCGGAATTTATGGCTTTGTTTGGGATATGTTGTAGTGGGTTTTCGATAGTACGAATAGAACGCAGATTTTCTCAGATTATGCGAATAACGCGGATTTTTTCGATATAACTTGTTTTTTATTTTTTAAATTATAATATAAATATTTTCACTTCGTTCTATCGACATTTTTAAAATAAAAAAACGAATACTATCGAAAAAAATCTGTATATCTTGCATTTATCTTGACAATGTCATGTTCGATTTTTATTTAATATAGTCAATGTTTGTCCTTGAATTTGGGCTAAAACTCGTCTGACATTTTCAAAATTCACCAATGAACTCATATCTTTTCGGTAAAGTTTAAATGTCTGACGAGTTTTAGCCCAAATTCGGAAAAAATATCCCATTTCAAGTACAAACGCATTTTTATTTTTAAAACATGATATTGTCAAGTTATTGGACGCACACCTTTTTTATTCAAGTGTATCAGTTGCCCATTCGTCTATCGTTTTCAATGCTGTATTGAAGTTGATACCTAATAATATTTTCTGACGCTCATCGGCATAATATTTTTCAGCGTATTTTTTATTTTTAATTTGTTCTAAAGCAGCTTGTGCGCTTTCATCCAATTTAAATTCTAAGATATAAATATACTGCGTTGTTTTGACCACTGCGTCTAATCGTCCGTCATTCGTATTAATTTCACTTTCAATATATTCGCCTAAATAAAAGAAGACCAAATAAATCAAACTGTGATAATAAAACTCGCCTTTAGCTTTAAATATTTGATTCGGAATATTTTTAAAAATACTTTTTATCAAGCGAATTAAATGCTCTAATTGCTTATTTTCAAATGCTTCTTTGAGGTGAATGACCGTTGGTGTAGAATAGGCATAATCGGTATGTGCCAAAAAACCAATGATATTTTGCAATAATGAATTACGGACTTCGAGGTTGGGATAACCTAAGATGTATAAGTCATTTTCTTTTCTTTCTTTGATCGTCAGATAGCCGGTTTGAAACAATAATGGGATTAACTGCAAATGTTTGATACTGTATGATGAAAAGGTGACGGCTCCAACTTCCAGATTGTCCAGCTCGACCATTTTTTGGTCTTGCATCAACTCCAATAAGAAAGTTGGTGTACCTGTTTCAAACCAAAAATTCTT
>CALIZI010000027.1 GCA_938028705.1 uncultured Saprospiraceae bacterium
GCTATCGGAATCACCCTTAGCACGAGGAATTTAAGGGTGTCGCAGCTACGCAGCTTAGGGAGTGGTGGGTTAATCGTTGTTACAAATAGTGTCGGAGCTAACGCTCCTGCAAAATCAACGTGAACCATATTTTTTATCGAATTACGTATTGTTTTTTTATTAAAATAATTTCAAAGAAAGCTTAACTTAATGACATTGGCCTGTTTAGCTGTCAAGTAGAATAAAAATAAATTTATAAATTATTGTTTTTAAATTTTTTATAAATAAAAATAACCATGCACGTGACAGCTAAACAGGCTGACCGGAAACACTGTACTGACGACTTTAGCCGTCAAGTGTATTTTATTTTAATCTTTAAGTAATTAAATTTTAGTTTATTATAAATTTATTTTCCACTCCTGCGACGGCTAAAGTCGTCGGTACGGTATTCGCGGTCAGCCTGCAAAGCAGTCATTACAGGTTCATTCGGAAAACTCATATTTTCCGAAATTTACCCCGTATAACACGATAAGAAAATTCATGCAAATAAAAATATATATAATTGGCATCTTCTTCATCTTCTGCTGTATAAATACACAAGCACAGCGGAAGAAACTTTCCTTTCAATCAGCGAGTATGGAGGAAAAACTGGAAGAAGCCAGAACCTTAAAAACGACCAACCCCACTAAGGCGATAGAAATATTGGAAGGTGTATTTGGGCAGGCAAAACGGCGTAAAAAAACCGACCTTGAATCGGAAGCCTATTATTTGTTGGGCGAAATTTATGAGCAAATCGGACAAAAAGAACTCGCATTGCAACGCTACGAAAGTGCCTATCAGGTATCGAAAGACAGCAAAGATTTTGGCTTGGTAACTATCCGCCTGTTGGCTTTGGGCGATATTCATAAGGAGTTAAATAATCTGGATAAGGCGAAGATTTATTTTCAAAAATGTGTGGATTACGGAACGAGTGACGTGACGGCAGTACGCTGTCGCGAGGGGCTGGCAGATGTGGCGATTGCCTCGCGGGATTTTAATGAAGGTCTGCGACAAAACGACTATATCAGAGTGCGGTATCCGTCTGATAGCCTGTTTCAATCTAGAAATATGGCGCGTAATTCTGTCATTTATTCCAATCAAGGTCAGTCGAAAGAAGCTAAGGAATCTTATTATAATTCCCTTCAAAATATACCTCAACAACAAATTTCAAAAGAAGACTTCCGACCCATTCAGTCTGCCAAAAACACCCTGAACGAGCGAAGCAATACCATTGAAGAACGCATAGAACTGAATTTGACTACACTGGATAATGTTCCTATAAAATCACTGCCGGAAGAGGTCGTCGTAGAGGAAAATTTGCAATTGGCAGAACTGTATGTCGAGCAAGATAATCTGGAGGAAGCCGAAAAACAACTTGCGGCTGCCTACAAAGTCATCAAGCCGACCACAAGTGCAGAGAAAAAGTCGGAAGTCTATAAAAAAACGGCAGAAATCAAGGAAAAAAAAGGCGATTATAAAGCCGCAGAAGCCGCTTACGCGCAATACGTTAAGGAAAAGGATAAAATCATCGAAGCTAAGAAAACAGAACTAACGCAATTGATTGCCATTTTGAAGGGGCAGAAGAAAATTGACCTACTGGCAAAAGACGTGGAGTTGGAAGAAAAGGACGCTATTTTGTTGAAAAATCAATTGTCCACCCAAAAGATAATTATTGGTTTATTGAGTTTGTTATTGGCGATGGCATTGGGCGCGTTTTATTTTATTTTTAAAAATGTAAAAGCCAAACGACAAGCAAATCAGTTGTTATTGCTCAAATCGCTACGCACCCAAATGAACCCGCATTTCATCTTCAATGCGCTCAATAGCATCAATAATTTTATCTCTAAAAATGATGAACGCTCGGCAAATAAATTCCTGACAGACTTCTCGCGACTAATGCGACTGGTCTTAGACCATTCTCAAAAAGATTTTATCACGCTCGACGAAGAATTGAACCTCATTGATTTGTATTTGAAATTGGAACACCTGCGCTTCCGCGATAAATTTGATTTTGAATTTTATAAAGACCCCGCTTTGCAAGCTGCGGATATACAGATTCCGCCCATGCTGATTCAGCCCTTTATCGAAAATGCCATCTGGCACGGACTCCGCTACAAAAGCGATAAAGGCAAGCTCCTTGTTCACATCAAAAAGGAACATGAAACCATCTTGGTAGCCGTCCAAGACAACGGTATCGGGCGCGAAAAATCAAAAGCACTCAAAACCGATAATCAGAAAAATTACAAAAGCGAAGGCTTAAAAAATGTCAATAAACGACTGGCATTAATCAACAAAATTTACGATAAAAACTACCAACTTCACATTACGGACGTGAGCACAGAAGAGCAAGACGTAGGAACATTGGTGCATCTAAAAATTCCAATTTAAATAAATGTAAAATGTAAAATAATAAATGTAAAATGTAAAAGTTATAGGACGCGAGGCTAAAGTGTTTTGTTCGTATTTATTTGATTTTAATATTATTAAATAATAAAAAAATAAAAATACTTTGTTTATATACTACAAGCACTTTTACATTTATTATTTTACATTTTACATTTTACACATTTAAGCATTACATCATTCAAGCATTTAAGCATTATTACCATGAAATCCATCATCATAGACGACGAGCAAGACAGCCGGGAAACTTTGCAAAACTACGTGGCGAAATACTGCCCTGATGTTAGCATTGTGGCGGAATGTGCCAATATTATAGAAGCCGAAAAAGCCTTGTCTGCACATCAGCCCGACTTTGTTTTTTTGGATATAGAAATGCCTTATGGTAATGCTTTTGATTTGTTGGATAAGCTGAAAAAGATTGATTTTGAGATTATTTTTGTGACGGCTTTTAATCAATATGCGGTGCAAGCCTTCAATCTGAGTGCTGCCCATTATCTGCAAAAACCGGTGGATATAGACGAGTTGGTACAAGCCGTTGACAAAGTAAAAAAACGCCTCGAAGCCAACCACGACATCAACCATTCCAAAATCCTGATGGACAATTTATCCGCGCTCAATACTCAACACCAGAAAGTCGTCCTGCCATTGATGGATGGTTTTATGGTCGTCAAATTGCAGGAGATTGTCTATTGCGAAGCGCAGGATAATTTTACCTGTTTTTACCTGACCGATGGACAAAAACCCTTGATTTGTCGCAAGTTGAAATTCTACGAAAATACACTTTCCCAACATGGCTTCTGCCGCGTTCATCGCTCTTTTATGATTAATCTGGAATACGTCAAACGCTACATCAAAGGCAAAGGCGGTACGGTCATTATGACCAACGGTAAGGAGATACAAGTGGCTAATGCGCGGAAACAGGACTTTTTGGGGCGGATGGGGTGAGGGGTGAACTTGATTTTTCCTAAATAACGCATTTTATTTTTTTATTTATAATTTCAGCGAAACGTGAAAATAATATTTGAATTATTCAAAATTCATTCATTCAACATTAATAACCGCCTTGTTGTTTTGCCCATTTGATGTATTGGCGGACTTGGGTTTCGAGGGTTTTTAGGGCTTGGTCTTTTGGGTTAATTACTTCTCCATTATCATACTCAATTATCCCATGACTGTATGAAAATCGCCTATCTCGTACACCTATCGGCGCGATAAAATCACCGTTGATTTCTGGTAAAGCATCAATTTTTTGGGCTTCTCGCAAGGCTATTCTGTCATCGGAAAGACCATTTGCATAGTCATGTATATTTTTTTTCATTTGCTCTATATCCTCGGTAAAACGATTATTGTCTGGTATTGGGTCATTAACCAAGTATCCGGTAGGTTTTATGAAATTAACCAAGTCTTCATATTGTTTTTCTTTCAATGTTTCATCTTCAATTTCCAAAATGGAATCAAGGATTTTATTGAGCGTTGTTTTATGTGGGATATTTTGAATCATTTCGTCAAATTCTCCTTTAAGCAACCAGTTGATATAAATTGCTTTTTTCTGTTCGTAATTAGTGTTTTTATTGATTTTATTTGCCGCAAATGCCGAAGCCTCATCATTCTGTGCTTTGTGAATCAGCATATCTAAGTACAATTCCTTGTAAGCTGCTAATTGCTCTGCTTCATTGGTCAATTCATCTATTTTGTTGAATTTGTCAGAATATTCATCTATTACATCCCAACTCATTTCATTGCCCATAAATCTTGCGATATAAGATTTGAGGTATTCCAAATCATCATAACGATTGTATGGATAACCTGAACTGTCGAGTATTTTTGCTTTTGCTTCTTGATAATGGTAGCTCCTCCAATCCTTTATCATTCCAGTACCTTGATTTTCATAATTAATCCAAACGTAGCCAACTTTACGCTCTACATCATATCCATCTAATTTTATATTAATTCCGTCTTTTTTGTAATGATAATTCGTATCTAATTCGATGCCTTCTTCTTGAAAAATCTTGCTAATTGCCTCGCGAGCTTCCTTTGCCTTCAATCTGGCAGGTAGCCCTGTACCAAACATTGCAGGCATAAATGGAACATCTAATTTTTCAAATGTAAATGGATTAACTAATGAATCCTGCACAGCTATTTCCGGTTGAATGACAGTCGCACTATCAGATGCTTTTCCCGTAGAGGAACAAGAAGTCCCCACCAAAATCCCCGCCCCCGCCAACACCTGCAAAGCCTTATACGTAAACGGATACGGCAAAGTATCAGGATGCTCAATAGGATTTTTATCCAAATAAGAAGGATAAAGGGGTGTGTTGTATCTGCGAAGGGGTTTTAAGTGGAGTGTGTTTTTCTTTTTCATAAAAATGACGTTTGAATTATTTGAAATTATCTTAATATCTGGCTTGCAATCTTGCCCATTGGATGTATTGGCGGACTTGATTTTCTAAAGTTTTGAGCGTTTCCCTATGAGGATTTGGGATTTGTTGTTCGACAAATGCTCGTGCTTGAAAACTTGCCTGACGATGTTCTTCATCAGTACGGGCAGTTTCTTTGATTTTTTCCAATTTTCTTTTTTGCTTCTTGCTGAGTTGAGGAGTTCTATGATGATGATGGTGTTGATAATAAAATCTGTCATCACGTATGCTTATCGGTGCGATACAATCTCCCTTGTACATCCCTTGAAGACGTTTGGCTTCTTCGAGAGATATTTTTTGGTCTAAATATTCAGCACCAAATCTCTGAATTTCCTCTGCCATTCTTTTTTTATCTTTGATGGCTAATATTTTTTGAGTTGGTCCGTTTTCAATCTTTGCATATCTCTCTCTGCCATTGACGGTTAAAAATGTAGAAAAATTATTGTACTGACGGATGCGTTCTTCTTCATCTGTGAGACTCACGATTTCTGATATGATTTCCGACAAAATATCTTTTTCGTCATGTGTACTCACCTTGCGACCGAGACGACGAAACAAAATGAAAATCTTTTCTTTCTCCTCAAAAGCAATATCCGAATCAAGGAAAAGTTTGATGTATTCGTAATCGGGTTTATACTTCTCCTCTCTGTTATCTGCAATAAGAATATCGAGATATAAGGCTTTGTAAGCTAGTAATTTTTCATCTTCAATACTTATCTGTCTATCTGCTTCGAATCGTTTATTAAATTCATGCGGATTATCTGTATGTTCGATGGCACTTTTGACGAATCGTGCAATTCTATCCGCATCACCTTCTATTATGCTATAATCCGGTATGCCCTTATACGCTGTAGTTTTTTGATGGCTTGTCATCATATCATCACCCATTTTATAGCCATCTATCCAAACATATCCGATATTCCGCTTTAGGTCAAAACCATCTAATAATGCACTCACTTCGCCTTTTTTGTATTCATAATTTTTTTGCAAATAAATACCTTCTTCTTTAAAAACTCTGTCGATGACCTCCCTTGCTTCCTCCGAACTTAGTCTTGATGCCGTACCTGTTCCAAAGGATGAGGTTCTGAAAGGCACATTCATATCTTTAAATTTGAACGGGCTTAAAACACCACAACCGGACACCGCTACACTCCCCACCAAAATCCCCGCCCCCGCCAACACCTGCAAAGCCTTATACGTAAACGGATACGGCAAAGTATCAGGATGCTCAATAGGATTTTTATCCAAATAAGAAGGATAAGCGGGTGTGTTGTACCTGCGAAGGGGTTTTACGTGGAGTGTGTTTTTCTTTTTCATAAAATGATGTTTGGATTATTCAAAATTCAAAATTATCATCACATTACGCCGTAATTTCAATATGAGAAATAATCGGATAAACAGGATTATAATGCTTATGCACAAACATCCGACTGCGTTTTTTCCACAGTCGATTGGCAACTTTATCCACTATCGGCATCAGTATTTTTTCGTGATGACAAACCACCGGACTCGCCTGTTCCACACTGCCCGTACTCATATAATTCACACAGGCACACCAACTGCTGCAACGGTCTTTGATGGCGCATCCCGCACATTCGGGCTTCTCTTTTTCGGAAGCGCGGGAGATGTAATCGCGGCAATCTTCATTAAAGCCATGTTCGATATGACCAATCATAAATTCGGGGATTTTTTCCGTTGTCACGAAGGTAATGCAAGGGTACAATTCGCCATCCGGCGCAATCGAAAACTGCTTATAGCCAATCAGACATCGCTCCGTAGGTTGTAGTGGATTCATGGTGCGGCTTTGAATACGCTCGTCAAATGCGCTCAAGTAAAAACGTTCTTGCGCCTTCATTTTCTGCTCATACCACTGCGCCAATCTTTGATAGGATTTTTTCAAATGCGCCATATCGTCCGTTGTCCACGCTCCCGAATAGTCGAGTGTTGTGGTGATATATTTGAAGCCTTGTTGGAAAATCCAATCCACAGATTCCGCTACATGTGGCGCAGATTCGGGCGTGATGACGCAAGTTACATTCGTGGCGGGATTGCGACTGAGTAGTAAACGTCCGGCTTTTTCAATCATTTTCGACGTGCCTTTTCCGGCTACATTGAGGCGTTGTTGGTCATTGACTTCGGGGCTACCGTCAATGCTCAATGAGATATAAATGCGTCTGCGAAGCAACTCATCCAACAAGTCCGGCGTGAGTAGTGTACCGTTGGTACTCATTTGAAAATTGACTTCTATATCGCCTTTTTCACGTATAAATCGGTCTGCAATATGTACTAGCAAATCCTTTTCTATTAAAGGCTCACCACCGAAAAACATAATGAGTAATTTCTCAATGCCATTTTTACGGGCTTCTGCAAAAACAAAATCAATCCCTTTGTCGGCAGTCGCTTTCGACATGGGAATATTCAGTTTTTCGCCGGTATAACAGTAAGTACACCGTAGGTTGCATTGATGAGTAAGATGAAAGGTCGCGGATAATTGGTGTATGGAACAAGACATAATGGGAGAAGTTTTATATTATTTTCAACGTTAATTTTGTGTAATTGGTTGGTTAAAAGGCATTTGAAGGAGCAATGGTCTGCAATACCGTCAGCCTGACAGTAGCGGTATGGTGTGCCGTCAAGGCTGACGTTGTTACATTTCACCTCCACATTCCACTTAGATTACAAACTCTTTTTTGCAAACAATATTATACCTTAGTTGACTGTTTTTAAATTTAGTTTTGGTCGTATTGAAATATAAGCATTTTAAAATTAACTAAAATTATTCTTGATAATGGTAAATTAAAATTTTATTAAATATAAATAAAGCACTTCGTTGTGAATTTGACCTAAAACTTGTCAGACATTTTGAAAATCTAACGATACTACATAAGTATTGAGTATCAAGCATTTCCAAAATAAACGTTATTTAAATATTTTTATCTTGATAAAAAATAGCAATTTATAAATTAAAAATATTTTAAAAAAATTAAAAAAATAAGTAACCCGTTTGCTAAACTTTTCGAGTTTGGTAAACGTAAGCGAAGTACAAATATTAGTAATTGCCTAAAAATCAGTGCATTACTTACGTTTAGCAAACTTTTTGAAGTTTACCAAACGGAGTATTAAAGATGTGTAGTATCGTTAGATTTTGAAAATGTCTGACAAGTTTTAGGTCAAATTCAGCACAGATTTCCTATTTCAAACAAAGACGCATTCTTATTTTTTAAATTTAATATTGTCAAGTTATTTTATAATATTTTTAGTGATCATTATTTTCCCAGATGAATTGGACGAATTACCATACACATACCTTCTATTGTGACGGCGAATGCAACTTGAAAGACCACGTCCGGCAAGCCATTGAAAATCAGATGTTGGCTGTCGGATTTTCGAGTCATGCGCCTGTGCCGTTTCAGTCCGATTGGCATATCAAACAGGAAGATGTCAAGGCATATCTACAAGAAATCAAGCACTTAAAAACTGTTTATCCACAAGTACAAATCTATACGGGATTGGAGATTGATTTTATTCCTGATGTGATTGGTCCGGGTGATTTCAAAGCGTATAATTTGGATGTCGTTGTAGGCTCGGTGCATTACATCGGGCAGTATGCCGATGGTGAATATTTTTGTATGGATTTTACGGCAGAGGAGTTGGCGCATGGCTTGCGCGAGGTCTATGCGAATGATGTGCAGGCGATGATACGCACCTATTATGAGCGTGTACAGATGATGGTACAGCAGGATCCGCCGGACATTATCGGTCATTTGGATTTGATTAAAAAACTCAATAAAGGCAATCGTTTTTTTGACGAAACGCAAACGTGGTACAAAGAAATCGTAAAGGAAACGGTTGAGGTGATTTCAAATTCAAATTGCATAGTAGAAATCAATACCCGCGGTTTTTATCAAGGAAAAACAGAAGAATTTTATCCTTCAAAATGGATTTTGGAACTGTGTTTTGCTAAGAATATTCCCGTAACTATCAGTTCAGATGCCCATCATTTTGCGGAGTTGGAAAATAACTTTGGCGAAGCCGCTGAATTGTTGTTAAGTATTGGTTATCAGGAAGTTCAAGTTTATTTAGATGATAAATGGGGTGATGCAAAATTCAGTTCAAAGGGTTTGCAACTAAGCTGACCTTATGGTTCTTCATTCGTAAAAACCTTTGACAAATAATTTATATGCTTTTCTCCTCAAAAATCCATAACTTTACAATATGAAAGCTGCCTACATCGGACGTATTTACATCGAAAATTTAAAATTGAGTGATTTTGTGGAAAATTCATAATTTTTATGACAGTCATTATCATCTGCCTTTCTAAATGTTTAAGATGAATTGGGATAAAATAATATTTTTGGCTCACGCAAATGAGGATAAGCCTTATATCAGAAAGTTGTATAAAAAACTAAAAGACAATGGTTTAGAGCCATGGTTAGATGAAGAAGATCTGATGCCGGGAGTTAAATGGGATGATAAAATTGAAGAGGCAATAAAAAATGCGAGGTTCTTTCTTGCCTGTTTATCAACACATAGCGTTTCAAAAACTGGATATGTTCAGAAAGAATTGAGAATGGCATTGAGAGAACTCGAAAGAAAAGCGCCCGGTGCTATATACTTTATTCCCGTCTTAATTGAGGATATTGAATTACCCAATATCACAGTAGGTACAATCAGTCTTAAAGACTATCAAGCGGCAAAAATATTTGATGAGAAAGGACTACAAAAATTGATTGAATCGTTGAAACAACACATTAACATTATTGAAGAGGTCAAAAGTCGTGAAAATCCCACTTTCAGCAAATTAAGACAGGCAATTTTTGAGGCGCAAACCGAAACGGCTTTGAGGTTGTTAATAGAATATGTGAAAAACAGAAATGACGATATGTATAATAGTGTCCTTTTATTGTCATCACGATATAATGATTTATCCAAACAGAATATGCTTGGTCTAATTACACCCGAAAAGCACTCAATGGAAAGGAATAGAATTGTATTTTCTATTTTAGAGATAATTCAAATATTAGAAGAAAAGGAAAATAATAAGTAATTCATAATCATGGTAGAATCTTCTATTCAAAATATAAAAGCAAAGTCAAGTGGTATATTTGTACCAAGTAAAAACGGATTTCGAGAGTTGACTGATGATTTATCAAATACGTCAATAGCTGGTATCGCTAAACATTTGGGGTATCACGATGATCAAGTTTATATATTTCATGATTACAGTGAAATAGAATTCGGAATAGATAGTATAGCTGTGGAGGTATTCTCTACAAATATCATTTTTGTATTGGCTAAAAGTTCTGTTCTGCATCTTGACGAAGATGAAGTCAATAACTTTATGAAAAACTTCGACTATAATTCTAAGTATGAGAGCATGATGATAGAAGATACGCTTCTTTCAGGTATCAAGAACAAGTCACTCAAAATTGGTTTTTTATGTAGGATTTTTGACATTGAACATAAGCCGTGGAACGATTATATACTTTTTGAAAAAATTGGTGTGCGTGCTTTCTTTGTTAACGGATATCTTGCAGCATTTGAGTTTATTGATGAAGAAACTCGGAGAATGCCACTTAAAAAAATGAGTTTACAGTCTTAATGTGAATTAAACTATTCCAAGAACCTTGATTTAGTCTAAACACTCCTTTAGTACCTCCACAAATCGCCACACATCCATATAAGAATTGTACAAAGGCACGGGTGCGACCCGTATCACATCCGGCTCCCGCCAATCGGCAATCACGCCTTTTTCAGTAATGTTTTCAAACAAAGATTTATCGGCATTTTTGACTTGAATGGAGAGTTGACAACCTCTTTGCGTGGTGTCGCGTGGCGTGATAATTCGTATGTTTTTATTATTAATGTTTTCCAACAAAAATTCAAGATAGCTCGTCAGGTTGCGCGATTTTTCGTTTAGTTTTTTCATGCCCACTTCTTCAAAAATATCCAAAGAAGCCCGTATCGCTGCCAGTGACAATATCGGCGGATTACTCAATTGCCAGCCTTCCGCTCCGGGCATCGGGTCGAAATTGTGGCGCATATTGAAGCGTGTGTTTTTATTATGTCCCCACCAACCGGCGAAGCGGGGGAGGTCGGCGCAAGCATGTTGCTGATGAACAAAACAACCACCCAAACTACCCGGACCGGAGTTGAGATATTTGTAGGTACACCACACAGCGAAGTCCATACCGCTATCGTGGAGTTGGAGGTCGAGATTGCCAGCCGCATGTGCGAGGTCGAAGCCGACCTTGCAGCCGTAAGCGTGTCCGAGTTCTGTGATTTTTTTGAAATCAAAGGCTTGTCCGGTGTAGTAATTCACGCCGCCAAGCATGATGAGGGCGATTTTGTCACCTTCTCTTTCGAGCAATACTTCAAGGTCTTCCATCCGCACCAATTCCTCCTCTTTTCTTGGTCGAATTTCCAATAAAGCCTCTTGCACATCGTAACCATGAAACCTGATTTGCGACTCCACTGCATACCTGTCGGAAGGGAAAGCATCTGACTCAATCAGAATCTTAAATCGCTGATTATCAGGCTGATAAAAGGAGACCATCATCAGATGTAAATTGACACTGAGGGTATTCATCACGACCACTTCCTCTGGTTTTGCACCCACAACATTTGCCATCGCTTGTGTCAAAAATTCATGGTAAGGCATCCACGGGTTTCGTGCATGGAAGTGTCCTTCTACGCCCAATTTTTCCCAATCCAACAGTTCTTGTTCGATGTATTGGCGAGTCGTTTTGGGCTGTAAGCCCAACGAATTACCGCAGAGATAAATATAAGGTGTGCCGTCTTTTTGCATGGGTAAATGAAAACGCTCGCGGTAGCTGCGGAGGGGGTCTTGGGCATCCATTTTGGTGGCATAAGCGGCAGTATTTTCGTAATTCATGATAGAATGCGGATTTGGCGGATTTACACAGATTGATTTTAAGTGGAACGAGGTAATGCTAATTGAGTGGATAGATTCAAATTATCTTCATCGCCATACCATTCGCGTTTATCTTCTAAGGCAATTTCTATGGTCATTTCTTGGTTTAATGCAAAATTGCGATTTGCTACCGACTTGTATAATTCATTATAAAAAACAACAATCGAGTTTTTCCTTATGATTTTAAATACCTTGGGAGCGGTTATGATTTCCTCAAAATTATTGGCGAACACTTTTTTATCTGTTATTACTTCTGCTCTCACTCTATCTTGTCCGTTCATTTCATTTTGAATAAAATCGGGAAGGTTCGGTATAACTTTTTCGGAGTTAAAAAAAGTGTATATATTGGTATAATCACTATATTCAACATATTTTGCAATAGCCTGTCTTACAATATTTAACTTTCTATTATTCAATATATTATTGCCCAATCTTTTTATTTCTTTATTGGTAAATTTTACGTCGAAATGATCTTTGCGTGAGAAGATGCCAAGACTTTTATAAGGATTCAGAAAGTCATCCAAATCAATTTTCTCCGGCGCAGTTCCTTCTATCCAATTGAACTGTATGCCTATTCGAGTATATGGTTCGTACATGTTTAAATTTTTTTCAAAAATACATCTTTTTCCTCACCATAGAGCCATTGCGCTACATTCTGACACCAAATTTCTTGTTTTTCTTTTTCAGAAATAAAATTGTATGCGAGGGCTTCGTCAATTACTTTTCCGGGATAGCAATTGGGTACAGATTCCATTTCGCCGAGTGGGTAAGGGTCGTCGAGTCCGGCTACGATTTGGCTGCTGCCTTGTCTATCTTTGAGCATACGAAGGGCATAGACATCGTGGACAAGGGTATCGAAAAAGACGTTTTTTTGTGACATATTTTCTTTCGGATGTGTGGTGCCTTCAAAGAGGTCGGGTCTGCCCTCGAAGCCTTGTGTGCGTCTGCCGATGTTGATTTGTCCGAATTGATTGCCATGTGCAAAACAGACGCGGGTGTGTCGATATTTTTTCGGAAAATCTAATAGTGTATAAGTGTGATAATTATCGGCAGTTTGGGCGCACATCCATACGAGATGAAACCGCCAAAAACGATTTTGAAGGGCTATCATTCGCGGTGCATCGTAAGGGTGAATTTCGATGGCAAGTCCGTATTCATCAGCTAATTCCCAAATCGGCGCAACAGCTTCGGAAGCTGTCGAATGCCATTCATTTTTTTGATTCAAAAAATGTGTCGGCAAACATAAAAGCTTCATTTTCAATTGCTTAACACATCGCTCTATTTCCGCTAAGGCATCATCAATATACGCTGCCTGCACGACAAAGCCACCCGTAAATCGCTTGGGATGCTCGTGCTGCACTTGGGCGTTGAAGTCATTTTGAAAACGAATGACATCATGCGCCGTATCGCGTTTCATACCATTGCAGTAGAGTTGCGAGAGGTTGAGAATGACCTCATGGTCAATCTCGTTTTTATTCATCCATTCGAGTTTTTCATTCAAAAAGAAACTCGCATCCGTAATCGGTCTTTGCCAGTCTTTTTGTCGCATAAATTTCCTGTTGGCATCTATCCAGAAAATTTCTTTCTGCTGCATAAATGCCGGAATTTGCTCAGGGTAAGGGAGGAGGTGTCCGTGTGCGTTTATTTTCAATGTTGCGATTGGTTGATTTGAGATTATGCCACAGCAAATCCCGTATGTTTTCTCACATAAGGTGGTTTCAATCCCAAGACGATGTCCTCTTTGGGTACACCTTTTTCCATTAAATAATTGACCACTTCATGTTCAGTTCTATTCCACTGCAACCAAATTTTTTCATTGATAATGGAAAAATGAAAGGAGATAAAAAATTGATAATGCGCTCCTTTCCAACCAACATGCAGGAGTTGGAAGTTGTTGCTTTTTGTATCAGCGATGACTTCATTTCGGACATTGGAATCTATGCCGGAAGTAGATTTGGCTTGTTCTTTCAAAAATGAAATGATGATGTCTTGATATTTTTTTACTTTACCCATTATTTTTAATGCAATATGTTTAGCATTTTGGGGAAATTAGTTGACACTTCAGACGATATTAATTTTACACAAAATATAAGTAACCCGTTTGGTAAACTTTTCAAGTTTGCTAAACGTGGGCAGGGTACTGAAATTTGTAATTAGCTAAAAATCAGTATTTTACTTCTCCGATAGCTATCGGAGACCAAACTTTTTGAAGTTTAGTAAACGGATTTTTAAATATTGTTTTTTATTTTAATATTTCATTTTAAATAATTATAAATTTAAAAATTCATTATTATAAATTCATTCATTAATGTTATTAAAAATATATAAATTAGATTAAAAGAAAAAAGGTGTAAACTACTTTTTTATGAAATTTAAACATGCCATATATTTTTGTCAAAATTACGTATTTAAAAAGGGGATTTCAAGATTTGACGACAAAAAATTATATGCTGATATACTTGTTAATTTTGATAGATTTCTATTTTTATGAAAAAGTCATGGGAAGAACAAAGTGTATAAATTTTTTCATTTTTCATTTCTTTTCAAAAACGATGATTTTTTTACTATTATTGGGCTTTAAAAGGAAATTCCAAATTTCGGAAAACAAATCACAGGCTAAAACTCTAAAAGTAAACGTCATTCCGCACTTGATGCGGAATCTGTTGCATCTTGGCAGGATATTAAATAGTAGCTTCTGTCTAAAACCGTTCTCTTGCGGCAGTAGATTCCGCATCAAGTGCGGAATGACGTTACTGTTTGGCGTTTGGGGGGTCAGTTTTGGAATTTGGAATTTGTTTTTTTGGAATTTAATATAAATATTTATGCTTGAAATTGCCAGTATAGTTGTTCTTGGAATCTTAGCACAGTGGGTCGCGTGGAAGACTCGTGTGCCGGCTATTTTGCCGCTTATTCTTATCGGGCTTTTGGTGGGTCCTATTTCCAGTATGTGGCTGGGTTACAAATGGATAGAGCCGATTTATGACCCAAATATCGTGATGCACGGACATGACAGCCACGGTCACGCCACAACGACGAAGGGGCATGGTTTGTTTCCGGGCAGTAGTTTGTTTCATTTTGTATCGCTGGCAATCGGGATTATTCTGTTTGAAGGCGGACTGACGCTGAAACTCAAAGAAATCAGAGGCGGGATTGCTCCGGCGATTGTGAAGTTGATTTCTGTGGGGTCATTGGTGTCTTTTATTGGTGGTGGTTTGGCGGCGTATTATATGTTGCGCCCTGATTTGAGTTTGTCGCTGGCTTTTTTGTTTGGCGGTTTGATTATCGTGACGGGTCCTACGGTGATTGCGCCGATATTGCGGAATGTACCCCTGAGCAAAAATGTAGCGAATGTACTGAAATGGGAGGGTATTCTGATTGACCCGATTGGTGCTTTGGCAGCGGTATTGGTCTATCAATTTATCACTGCCGGAGAGAGCGGGGCGGAGTTTACGCTGACCGCTATGCGGACTTTTGCGATTATCCTTGCCGTAGGTTTTTCGGTGGGTGCAGGTGCGGCTTTTGGTTTGGCGCAATTGATTAAAAGTCATTTGATTCCGCATTATTTGTTGAATGTATTTACACTGGCATTGGTGATGGCTGCCTTTGTGGTGTCGGATTTGATTGTCCATGAATCGGGGCTGCTGACAGTGGTGGTGATGGGTATGGTGATGGGCAATATGAATATCGCCAACCTGAAAGAGATACTGGATTTTAAGGAATCGCTGACGGTGCTGTTGATTTCGATTTTGTTTATTTTGTTGTCGGCAAATATTGATATGGAGCAGTTGAGGTTTCTGATGGATCCGCGTGCGCTGATTATTTTTGCGATTGTGGTTTTTGTATTGCGTCCTTTGGGCGTGTTTTTGAGTACGGGCGGCTCCAATTTGAGTTTTCGGGAAAAATTGTTTGTCTCGTGGATAGGTCCGCGGGGTATCGTGGCGGCAGGTATTGCTTCGCTTTTTGGTATCCGCTTGGTGGAAAAAGGTATAGCAGGTGCGGAATTGATTACGCCTTTGGTTTTCCTGATTGTGTTGGGTACGGTATTGTTGAATGCTACAACGGCTCGCTTGGTAGCACGTATGTTGGGCGTGACGTTGGAAGACTCTAACGGCATTATGATTGTGGGAGCTAACAAGGGTTCGCGGCTGATGGCAAAATATCTGCAAGACAAGGGCAAGCATGTAGTGGTGGTGGATAATAATGCCCGCGAAATCAAAAAAGCTACCGATATGGGGCTGGAAGGCATTGTTGAAAATATATTTTCCGACGAACTGGATGACCGCTTTGAACTACTGGATATGGGCTACCTGATTGCCCTGACGAGCAGCAATGAAGTGAACAACGTAGCTTGCGAAAAATACAAAGATAATTTTGGTGAAAAAGGCAGGTATCGTTTTGTCACGAATCTGGAAATGAGAAATGAAGAAGTTGATATTCCGAAAAATGCTTTGTTTAGTGAAAACTGTGATTTTATTCGATTTAATAAAATATTGGGTGAAAATCCGCAAATACGCGAGTACATTATTGAGGATGAGAATGTAAATGTATCGGCTGTGTTGAAGCGGTTTGTTAATGGTATTCCCTTGTTTATTCGCTCTGCCAAAACGGGTGATATTCAGGTCGTCACTGCACACCACGAAGGATTGACCGCAGAGAGAGGAGATGCTATTGCATATATGGGAGAGGTGGTTTAGGTTGTGGAGTTGATAGAGTTTAT
>CALIZI010000028.1 GCA_938028705.1 uncultured Saprospiraceae bacterium
CGACAAAAATAGGGTACACTCGTCAGACGAATATTTTATAGAAAAACCAGCGTTTGGCTTCTTAAATATCCGGTTTTAGCAAAGGGCTTCGTCAGACGAGTATCGCTTTTAGACGCACCCTATTTTTCTCGAACACTACCGTAATTTGCTTTTTCGATAAAAAATAATTAATTTTGTAATTACAAAATAATTACCAATGCAAGTTTCTATCATTCAAATAGGCAATTCAAAAGGCATCCGATTACCCAAAGCAATTTTGGCGCAATATGAGATGGATACTACTGTAGAATTGGTTTTGGAAAAAGACCATATTCTCATCAAACCTAGTCAAAAACCAAGAGCGGGTTGGGATGAAGCATTCAAAATGATGCACGAAAACGGCGATGACGAATTATTAATTCCTGATGTTTTTGAGGATGAAACTTTTGAAGAATGAATACTCAATACGAAGTCGTCATTGTCAATCTTGACCCAACTATCGGAAGCGAAATCAAAAAGACGCGACCTTGTGTCATCATTTCCCCTAAAGAATTGAATGACAACCTAAAGACTGTCGTTATCGCACCCATCACAAGTAAGTCTAAACCTTACCCGACACGTATAAAAATCAACCTTGAAAACAAAGATAATTGGGTCGTACTTGACCAAATAAGAACGATTGACAAACAAAGAATCGGAAAAACAATAACTATATTAACAACTGCCGAAGCTGTAAAAATCAAGGAAATTATCAAAGAAACTTTTGTGGATTAAAAGTATGCACAAACAACATCTACACAAAATAATCACCCAAAACCCCACGCACAACTTTCTCACCGACAGTCGCAACGGCGAGACATATACCTATGAGTCATTCTTCCAAATCGCTCATAATACGAGTATTTTTTTACGAAAAAACAACATCACAAAAGTCGCTTTGGTGGTCGAAAATTCGGTGGAATTATTGGCACTGTATATTGGCGCATTATTGGAAGGTGTCGTGATGATTCCCATTGACCTGAATAAGAAACAAGATGTTGAGCAAAAATGATAGCCGAAAATTTAATATAAGTAAAAGGTTTTTTATCTTGCGAAGATTAATGGAATACGCTTTTGAATAAAACTTTATAAGATGAGTAAAGATTTAACAACATCACATCTGCACAGAAAAAATATACTTAATAATGGTCAGGCATTATATGTTATCTATGATGAATTATCCTTTCCCGGAGTTAAGTTTGAGGGAAAATATAGATTTACCAAAAAACAGATTGCCGAATATTTTGATGTAGACAGTAGAACAATAGAAAGATATATAGAAAATCACAGAGAAGAACTTGAGGATACAGGATATGAGGTTTTGTCAGGTGAAAAGCTCAATAAATTCAAAAATGTCTACGGTAACGACATTCATGTCGTTACCGTAGATAAAGCACTTATAAGTGCATCTGTTTTAGGTGTTTTTACATTTAAATCTTTCTTAAATGTAGGTATGCTTTTGACAAATAGCGAAAAAGCAAGGGATCTAAGAGCATTTATTTTAGACATCGTAATAGATTTTGTTAATCAAAAAGCCGGAGGAAGTACAAAATACATTAACCAAAGGGAGGAGGAGTTTTTATCAAGTGCCATAAGAGAACACAACTACAGGCAAGAATTTACAAATGCACTTGACTATTATATAGAATCTAAAAAATATAAGTATGGTCAATTGACCAACAAAGTATATAAAAGTATTTTTAAGGAAGATGCAAAAGAGTATAAGCAAATACTAAATCTACGAAGGAAAGATAGTGCAAAAAGTACCATGTACTCTGAAGTTTTAGATTTGATTGCAAGCTATGAAAATGGATTTGCTGATTATTTGAAAAAACGATTTGAAGAAACCAAACAGAAACTGAAAGTATCAGAAGCGAATCAATTATTTGACGAGTTCGAAAAATCAACCAATGCAATATATGAACCACTTAGAGAAAAAGCCAGAAGTTTAATGGCAAGTCGAGATATGGCTTTCAGAGATGCTTTACATGAAAAACTAAAAGATTATGTTACTCATCTTTCTGCCGACGAGTTTGACAAATTTTTGGGCGACAAAAGTATGGATTTGGAAAAAAGAATCTTAGAAAATATTGAAGTATTTAAAAGACTTAATGAAAAATAATGAGTAGCCGCAATTACTTTGATGTCGAATACGCTGTAAAAACGCATGACTTTATCCTTGAAAAGTCTGGCGGTAATCCGGGTATCATTGACTTGGGAAAAATTGAAAGCGTATTAGTGAATATTCAGAATGATTTGTATTACCCTGAGTTTGAAGACAAACTAACTCATTTAGTTTTTTCGGTCAATAAACTTCATGCTTTCAGTGACGGTAATAAGCGTACTTCAATCGCATTGGGTGTTTACTTTATGGAAATCAATGGGATAGAATACTGCGCCGACAAGTTCATCATTGAGATGGAAAATATCAGTGTCTATGTAGCGGATAACATAATAGATAAGGATTTACTACATGAAATTATCACGTCCATTTTAACTGAAGACGACTTTAATGAAGGATTAAAACTAAAAATCATTGATGCTCTAAGAAACATACACACCCAACACCTCCACAAAACAATTACTCAGCCTCTCACTCGCCACTTTCTCACCGACAGTCGCAACGGCGAGACATATACCTACGAGACATTTTTCCAAATCGCTCATAATGCGAGTTTTTTTTTACGAAAAAATAACATCACAAAAGTCGCTTTGGTGGTCGAAAATTCGGTGGAATTATTGGCACTGTATATTGGCGCATTATTGGAAGGTGTAGTCATGATTCCCATCGACCCGACTAAAGGAAAACCCGATATAGAAGAAATTTTAGAAGAGGGAAAATGCGAGGTGATTATTTGTAATTCAAAAATTTTTGAAGAAAAAATAGAAGGCAAAACCATTTTCCATATAGAAGAAATAAAATCACATTTCTACGAAAATAATACGACATTCGACCCACAGCGCATCCTTCAAATCGACGGCGAAAAATGCTACTCCATCACCTTCACATCCGGCACATCCGGCAAGCCGAAGGGCGTGATGCACAGCTTCAGCAACCTCTACGGTGCAGGGCGCGATTTTGCCGAAGCGATGACCTTTAATGACACGCATACTTTCTACCACAACCTGCCGATGACCTACATGGCGGGTTTGCTCAATTTGTTTTTTGTACCGCTTGGTGCAGGTGCAAAAATCGTCATTGGCAATCGCTTTAGCATCTTTGAAGTGATGAAATTTTGGAAGCCGATTATCAAGTATGAGGTCAATGCCTTTTTCTTGATTCCGACGATGGTTTCCTTGCTGATGAAAGTCGATAAAGGCACAAAGGGCATTGATTATTGCAAGACAAAAAACATCCTCGCGGGCATCGGTACGGCTGCCCTCGACCAGAATTTGCGCCAACAATTCACCGAAAAATACGGCTTCCATCTCTACGAAAGTTACGGCTCGTCGGAGGCACTATTTACCAGCACCAACTCCCCACAAAATGACCGCATACAAGGCGTAGGCAAGCCCGTTCCCAACGTCGAATGTCACTTTGCCGATGATGGCGAAATCCAAATCCAAAGCCCACACAATATGTTGGGTTATTACAATATAGATACCGCAAAATTCATTGAAAACAATCGCTATAAAACAGGCGATTTAGGCTACCTCGCAGACGGCTATCTCACCATCAACGGACGCAAAAAAGACCTCATCATTCGTGGCGGCGTCAACATAAGCCCAGCCAAAATAGAGCGCAGCATCCAAGCCACCAAGCTCACAGGCGAGTGCGTCATCGCAGGACTACCCGACCCCATCACAGGCGAAAAAACCGTCTGTTTTTACCTCGAAAATCAGCCCATAGAAAAAGACATCCAAAAGCAAATCAACCAACATCTCACGACTCAACTTGGTAAGGATTATGTGGTAGATGAATTTTCTGCGATAAAAGAATTTCCGCGTAATACGAATGGGAAGATTGATAAGAAGAAACTTGTGACGACTGTCTCTGATTCATAGTAAAAATTACTTATCTTTGTTATCTTTTACGTCTATATAGTTTTCCTGTTCTTCGTGAACTTAGTGGTTCAATCTATTGCAAAACCTCATTTTATTTCGTATTTTGGGTAAAAAATCATTAAAAACGAAAATAAAACAGTATGATACTTGAGTTTAGCGTTACCAACTTTCGTTCGCTTCGAGATGAGCAAATGATGACTTTAGTTCCCGGCACCATCAAAAAAAATGACCTGAACACGGGCGGTATTGCCTTTATTTCGGATAAAGTAAAGGTCTTGAAATCGGCAATTATTTTGGGTGCAAATGCTTCGGGGAAAAGCAATTTTTTATTGTCGATAGAAGCACTCCGACAAACCATTTTGGATAGTGCAGGGCATCGTCCGCAAGCTGAATTTAAATATTACGACCCATTTATATTTGATAAGGTCTCAGAAGGAAAACCTACTGAATTTGAAATTTATTTTTTACTAAATAAAATTGTTTATAAATACAAAGTATCATACAATCGAAATGAGGTTTTGTACGAAAGCCTTTATTTCGTTCCGAATGGTCGGGAAGCCAAATTATTTGAACGAAAAAAAGACAAATATACCTATGGCGTACATTGGAAGGGCAACCGAAGTATTATCGAACAAATAACGGGTAAAAATCAGCTTTTTCTCTCCAAAGGCGCAATGAATAATGTCAAATTACTGGCAGAAGTATTCGGGTATTTTGAACATGGTTTTATCACCCACCTACATACGGATGCCGCCTCTGAAGCACAACTTTTTAGAGACCTCAAAGACCAATTATACAATAGCCCAAGCGATATTTTTAAAGATAATGTAAAATTTATTTTGCAAAGTTTTGATGTGGATGTGGCGGATTTTCGCATAGTCAAAAATCATGACGAATACAGTGTATTTACGACCCACGAAATCATTGAAAATAAAAAAGTAGTTGGTACAAAAGAGATGCCCCTCGCCCAAGAATCCGAAGGCACACAACGCCTTTTTCACTTCGGAATTATGCTCACGGAAGCCTTGATGAACGGAAAAACTGTCTTGTTGGATGAGTTCAATAATTCCTTACATGCTTTTGTAAGCCGACATATTTTAAATATTTTCCATAACCCTGATATTAATACAAAAAATGCTCAGTTGCTCTTGGCTACACATGAAAGTCATTTGATGCACGAAGATGTACAATTGCGGCGTGACCAAATGTGGTTAATTCAAAAATACAGAGACAGCGCATCCGAATTATATTGTGTCTATGATATGGAAGGTGTTACGCCCGGAATCTCGCTGGATACATGGTACACGAGTGGACTACTAGGGTCAGTTCAGCATCCGCGCGAAGTAGATTACAGATTCAAATTCAAGCAAAATGACACGAAAAAAGAAATGGAAGCGGTCACTACCTAGACGACCACATATTTTAATTGTAGTAGAGGGGCAAACGGAAAAAGGGTATTTTCATCATTTAGTAAATGCCCCTGACTACCAAATATCACTCAGTGGAGTAAAAGTGACAATCATCATAAAAAATCAAGCCTCAAAAAAAGTAGTGCAAGAAATCCTAAAGATGATGGCGCGTACCGAACGCATAGAACGCCCTTACTCACAAGTCTGGTGGGTATTCGACCACGACAATAATCCCAATCGAAAAGAAGGCTATGACGAAGCCCGAAAAGTAGGCATCCGCATTGCCTTTTCCGCTTTTGCTTTTGAGCAATGGTATTTACTGCACTTTGTAAAATCTGCAAAGGCTTTTTCGGAGATTGGTAGCTTAATTAAAGCCTTACAAAAACATTTCCCCGACTATCAAAAGGCAAAACAAAATGACTTTGAAAACCTCAAAGATAAACTTGAAATCGCTTACAAAAATACCGCATGGCTACGCGACAATCTCGAAGATAAAACCCTACACATCACCGAACAAAATCCTTATACAGACGTAGATGTTTTGGTGCAAAATTTAATCGACATCGGCGAGTCGTAACGCGAGCCTTGTGCCGATGAATATCGGTATTCCAACTCGCAGTAAAAATTAGTTGCAAAGCCTTGTTTTATTTCTTATTTTTGATGAAAAAGCATTAAAAACGAAAATAAAATTGGAAATTATGGATATAGAGGACAATTTGAAAAAGAGCAATACACCACAACTTGATGAAGTTGAAGATTCCGCTTCATGGCACGATGAAGTAGCAAATATTGCGAGTAGAGCCGGACACCGTGCCGTTAAAGAAGCTCATGATAATTCTGTGCCTGTTACTTACTTGGAAGGAACGGAAATTATTATAGAGGATGAACACGGACAGAAAACTGTTTTAGAATCTACCGAAAACAATAGACGAAAAGTTAATATAGGTGAAAAATCCACTTTATCTGCCGAATAGAAAATTGAGAATGTTTGCCGGACCAAATGGGTCAGGTAAAACCACGATTCTCAAAGCCATCAGAGCGCGATATGACTTCGGTTATTACGTCAATGCGGATGACATTGAAAAACAATTATCCGAAATTGGCTATATCGCATTAAATGATTTTGGTATTGAAATTCAAAATGATACTGATTTTCAAAATTTCATCACCAATCACAGCCTCTACAAAAAAGCACTCAGTGCAGACTATGGCATTAATCTCCGGTTAAATGAAAATAAAATATACAGCCCCGATAAGTCCACACATTCTTACGAAGCCGCTTTGATTGCCGATATGATGCGGTATCAATTGATGGATTCAGGCAAAAAATTCACCTTTGAAACCGTCATGTCTCATCCTTCAAAAGTTGATTTTTTGGAACAAGCGCAAATCAAAAACTATAAGAATTATCTCTATTTCGTCTCTACTGAATCCCCACTCATCAATGTAAGAAGGGTCAGACAAAGAGTACAACTCGGAGGACATCCCGTTGATGAAGATAAGATACAAAGCCGTTATTTTGCATCATTAGACTTGTTGCAAAAAGCCATTCAACACACTTATCGTACATTTATTTTTGATAATACGGAAGACGAATTCAAACTTATCTTAGAGATTTTTGAGGGAAATGAAGTCACGTATCGACACAATGAAATTCCTCATTGGGTGGATAGGCATGTATTTAATCGTTAAATAAATTCCCATGAAATACCTATTCCTCATCCTATCATTCACACTAATTTCTGCACCTACATTTTCGCAAGAAAAAGACAGCATTTACACGATTGTAGAAGAAATGCCACGCTTTCCCGGATGTGAGGATATAGAAGGTACGGCAGCTGAGAAAAAGAAATGTGCAGAGAAGAAGTTGCTGAGTTATATTAATAAAAACATTCGATATCCGAGTATTTCGCAAGATAATATCCATTTACTTGACAAAAAGGTGGTCGTGAGCTTCGTAGTTAAAAAGGATGGATGTTTGAGTAATGTGGAAGTAGTACGCGGGGCAACTGATGCCGTGAATGAAATGTATATAAAGCTAATTTCAAATATGCCATGTTGGATTCCCGGAAAACATCGTGGAGAAAATGCCGCAGTAAAATTTATGCTTCCTGTACGAGTATGTTTTCGCTCATGAATTAAACTGCACCAGTGATCATCAACATCGACCATATCGGCTTATCTTCCAACGACTTGACCAAAGACGGCACCCACATCACCGCCTTAGGTTACGAAAAAGTCTTTGAAGAAATTGGATTGGAAAATATGAACATCAAACGTCCGTATTTGAAGGAATTTACACCGACACACGACATTGTTTTATATCGAAAAAATGATGCATTCGATATTGAATTATTACAACATGGTAAATTGGGGAATGAAACAGGTTTTATTTTCCCATTTAATCAAAAAAATAATAACGAATTTAATGAGAATGCCCAATTAAACACCTTCATCATTCATACAAATGATGTTGAAAAATCTACGAAATTTTTCCAAGCACTCGGCTTCAAGTCGAATGGAGAAATCGACGATTTACCACGCCTCACATTCACTGCATTAATCGAAAAAACTGCGTCTCACATTCTCCTAAAAAAAACCGAAACCACCGCAAAATACTACATGGACACACCGGGTTTCAACAGCATTGCCCTCGTCTCCACCAATGCCGAAAAAGAACAACGCAAACTCCAAAAAAAGGGTTACACAACAGGCGACATCGGACAAATCACCGTCAACAATCGCCTACTCAATGTCTTCTTCGTCACCGGACCATCCAACGAATTAATAGAAATTATCAGTTACGCATAAATTGATTTTCATCCTTAAAATCATTAATTTGCAAAAAAAATAGATTATGCAATTATTAGAAAGAATAGAAGTAAACCAAGCGGTCTTGTGTGGAAAGCCCGTTATCAAAGGCACACGATTGTCTGTTCAATTCATTATTGGATTGATGGCAAGTGGTGCTGACTTTGATGAAATTTTGGATGAGTATAAAGGTCTTGAGAAAGAAGATATTTTGGCTTGTCTAAAGTTTGCATCTGAATCTCTTGATACTTTAAATTAACAAAATCAACACACTCGAAAAACTCTTCCTTCATTATCCCGACCAAATTAAATTTCAATTTATCGTCCTTACAGAAACCATCGTCAGAATTGTCCAACAAACTGACCTATAATTCCATTCTTTAAAAATAAAAAAACACACCTAAAACCACGTCAGCACATCAGCACAACAACACGTCAGCACATGTATAACGCACAACAAATGTGGAACAAAGCCTACCGCGAAAAGCGCGACATGGCTTATCCATCCGAATACGTCATTCGAATATTGAAGGGAAAATATCCACGCTTAAACCTTGATAAAGAAGCCTTTAAAGGCGCGAACTTTTTGGATATGGGCTGTGGCGACGGGCGCAATATTGCCCTTGCCAAAGAGTGCGGCTTCAAGCCCCACGGCGTAGAAATCACCGAAGATATAGTCAGCAAAATCAAGGAAAATCTCGAAAATATTGGGATCACCGATGCCGATATTCGCGCCGGAATGAACAATAACATTCCCTTCGACGATGCCTATTTCGACTACCTCATGTCGTGGAACGCCTGTTACTACATGGGCAAAGAAACCCACTTTGGCAACTACGTCAAAGAGTTTGCGCGAGTGATGAAATCCGGTGCAACCTTACTCCTTTCCATTCCGAAAAAAAGCTGTTTTATCTTCGATGGCTGCGAACCTGCACACAAGGGTTACGCCACCATTCGCAACGATTATTTCGGCTACCGCGATGGCGAAATCCTCCGCATTTTCCAAGATGCACAAGAAGTAGAAGAGACCTTTTCGCCCCATTTTCAAAACTTCATCCACGCCGACATCCACGACGATTGTTTCGGCTTAGCGTATCATTGGCATTTGATAATTTGTAATAAAAAATGATGAACCACGAAGCGCACTAAGGACACAAAACCATACGAACGCAAAAGGAAACAAAGGTTTATAAGAATTTTTAGTTCTCTTTGTTTCCTTCTGCGTCCTACATGCTTCGTGTTTTTAGTGTCCTTAGTGGTTAAAAAATACACATATGCAAATCATTGATGTAACTTACACCCTCGAAGAAGGCATGACCACCTTCACCGGCTTCTGGCATTTCGGCTACGAAATCCACCAACTCGGCAGACACCGACACGAAGGACGCGCCACACGCAAAATCTCCTTCGGTTCGCACACGGGTACGCACATGGATGCGCCCCTGCACTTCATCGAAAACGGCATGACCATCGACCAAATTCCGATGGATATTATGCTCGGTCCGGTCACGATTTACGACCTCAGCCACCTGCCCGAAAATGCCGAAGTCACGCTCGATATGCTCGACAAACCCGTGACCGAACGCATTATTTTTAAGTATGGTTGGGGCAAAAATTGGAACAGTAAAAAATTCTACGTGGGTTATCCGTATTTGAGCGAAGAAGTGGCGCATCACTTAGTCGAAAAAGGCGTAAAAATCATCGGCATGGACAGCCCTTCGCCCGACGACAGCAGCATCAGTCTCGATAACGAAACACGCGGCACTGAAGCCGATTCGCCCATCCACAAAATCCTCTTGGGCAACAACATTATCATGGTCGAATACCTCGCCAATCTCGATAAATTACCCGACACAAAAGACTGGAATTGGACCGTCATGCCCATGAAAATCGGCGGTTGCGATGGCGCACCTGTCCGTACTTGTTTGCATAGATAATTTTTTGAACCACTAAGCGCACTAATCCCGACAGCTATCGGGAGAAAACGAAACTAACGCAGAAGAGAACAAAGATTTAATAAGAGTTTTTTTACTGAAAATCAATCTCAAACCTATAAGGTTTCCAAAAACCTTATAGGTTTCGGGCTTGGGTAAAATTTTCTTAAAAAAAACCTTTGTTTCCTTCCGCGTCCTACATGCTTCGTGTCTTTAGTGTCCTTAGTGGTAAAAACTCGTTATGAACGAAATTACCACTTGGCTGATAAATTGGTTTGAGGAAAACACCTCCGAAAGCCGCGCCGACATCGAAGCGAATACCAAAGCAAATTACTTCGATTCGGGTTGGTTAGATTCCATCAAATTCATTCAATTTTTGGGTGATATTGAGGATGAATACGAAGTCGAATTTGATAATGATCAATTTCAAGACCGCGAATTTGCCTCTATTTCAGGTTTGGCAAAAATCATCCACAATTCCGCCGAAGGCGAAGCACCAAATTCCGAAGGGGAATTTACACAAAATGACATCATAAACGCTCTACGCGAATTGGGTATCAAAAACGGCAACCATATATTCATACATAGCAATATTGGTTTTTTCGGAAAATTAACCAACACAAAAAACGAACATGACTTGTATTTGGCGTTCAAAAATGCTTTACACGAAGTCGTCGGTGCGGAGGGAACGGTCATACATCCAACTTTCTCCTACAGCTTTTGCAAAGGACAAGATTTTGACCCCGCGATTACGCCCGGAATCTGCGGCATGTTATCCGAAATGGCGCGACAAGACGCAGATTACACTCGCTCGCACGACCCCAATTTTTCCATCGCCGCAAGCGGAAAATTAGCCGAATTTTTTACCGAAAATCCTGATAATTATTCATTTGGAAAGGACTCATTTTTCGCGCGATTTATGGACAAAGGCGGTATTTTCGTCAATTTAAATTTCGATGCAGCGAGTACATTTGTGCATTACGCAGAGCGTGAAGCGAATGTTTCCTATCGTTGGGATAAGCCATTTGAAGGGAATATTATCACAAAAGAAAAAACCGAAAAAGCGACTTTCTATCACTACGTCCGCGACTTAGAAAAGCCCGAACATGCACCCGTTTTTACCAAGTTTGACGCGAAAGCAAAACAATTAAATTTAGCAAAAATAGTCAATCTCGGACGTGGGCAAATCGTTTCTATTTCCGCAAAAGATACCTTTGAATTAATTCAAAAAACACTCAAAACAGAACCGGACTTTTTACTTCCGTAGAACTCACCTTGCATTTTCAAAATGCAAGGTGAGTTTTATGGCGCGATTTAGAAAATCGCATTACATATATGAATTTACCGAAAATATCTGTCATTACCATTTCCTATAATCAAGCGGAATACTTGGAAGATACGCTGCGCTCGGTCGTCGGGCAAGACTATCCGAATTTGGAATATATAGTCATGGACGGTGGTTCGACGGATGGTTCGGTGGAGATTATCAAAAAGTACGAAAAACACTTAACACATTGGCAGAGCGAAAAAGATGAGGGACAATCCGCGGCGATTAATGACGGCTTTCGGCGGGCTACGGGTGACATCATCGCTTGGCTCAATTCGGATGACCAATACTTGCCGGGAACCTTGCATTTTATTGCTAACCAATTTATTAAAAATGGTGCATTGGAGGATAAAATTGTATGCGGACAATCCATTGACATCCGCGATGTACCGACCTCAAAAGCCAAGTCAAAAGATGTATATAAAAACGCTCAATCGCTCAATATTGAGTTGACACATTGGGTCGTGCAGCCCTCGTGTTTTTGGACACTTGGTGCGTGGAAAAAAGTTGGCGAACTCAATGAAAAACTACATTATGGCATGGATTGGGATTGGTTGATTCGCGCAAATCGGGCAGAGATTCCCTTTGAAGCGGTCAATCGTTTTCTCTCCCTCAATCGTGTACACGAGCAACGCAAAACAGCCGTTGGTGGTGATAAACGTACAATAGAATTGGCGAATATTTACGAAAAATATCATGGCGATACCATCAAAAATGCCTATTTAAAATATCATCAAAAAAATAAATATTTAGGTTTTAAAAAATGGTATAATCGCTTTCGTTTAAATAAAATTATGAATACGAATAAGGCGATTCACAAATTATTTTTTAATCATAAAATTACATATAAAGATTTTATAAATATTATAAGAATGTGACAACCGTAGTGCAGCACTTCTTACCTGCGGTAGAATTTGAACTTGACCAATGCTCTTCAATTCCATAGAATTTTTCCTTTTTCTGCCTGTCGCATTTTGCCTGTATTGGTTCATCACCAATCGCAATTTACGACTGCAAAATGCACTTATCGTACTGGCAAGTTATGTCTTTTATGGTGCTTGGGATTGGCGGTTTTTGGGATTGATTATCATGAGTTCGCTGGTCGATTTTACAATTGGTAAGCGCATGGGTACGCTCCCGCCCGAAGCAAAAAGTCAACGAAAACGATTACTGTTTTTAAGTCTTACGGTCAATCTCGGCATACTTGGTTTTTTTAAATATTGTAATTTTTTTATTGATTCCTTCGTCGAACTATTTGCGAAAATGGGGCTGGCACTCGACCCCTTCACTTTGCAAATCGTACTACCTGTCGGCGTTAGTTTTTACACCTTTCAAACCCTTAGTTATACGATTGATATTTATAGAAACCAACTCAAACCGACCAACGATGCAGTGGCATTTTTTGCCTTTGTGAGCTTCTTCCCCCAACTCGTAGCCGGACCGATTGAACGTGCCAAAAGTCTCCTTCCACAATTCCAAAAAGCAAGAACTTTCGACTTCGACAAAGCCCGCGACGGCGCACGACAAATCCTCTGGGGATTGTTTCAAAAAATCGTCATTGCGGATAATCTTGCGCTGGCAGTCAACCCGATTTTTACTGACTACGGACAGATGCCGGGTAGTGCTTTAGTGTTGGGTTTGGTCTTCTTTGCCTTTCAGATTTACTGCGATTTTGCGGGCTACTCCAACATCGCTATCGGTACGGCAAAGCTGTTTGGTTTTGACCTGATGACCAACTTTGCACGTCCGTATTTCTCTCGCGATATTGGCGAATTTTGGCGCAGGTGGCACATCTCGCTTTCTACTTGGTTTCGCGATTATGTCTATATTCCATTGGGCGGCAGTCGGGCGAGTAAAGGGCGACAATTTTTTAATATTTTGGTGACATTTACCGTCAGCGGCTTCTGGCATGGCGCGAATTGGACCTTTATCGCTTGGGGTGCTTTGCATGGATTGTTTTATCTGCCATTCATCTTTTTGGGTAGAAAAAAATACGGTAATGTGGCTGCACAAAATAGCTTTTTACCTTCTATACGCGAGGCGGGCGCGATAGCCGTAACTTTTGCGTTGGTCGTCTTGGCTTGGGCATTTTTCCGCGCACCGACGATTACGGATGCAGTGTATTATTTGGCAGGAATTTTTGATAGTAGTTTGGTCTCTTTGCCGCCTTACAAAAACTTCATTCCATACATCGCCGTCCTTGTTTTGATAGAATGGATTAGCCGACACCAAAAATATCCATTAGAAAAATTGCCCTTTACAAAACCTGTGCGTTGGGGGATTTATTTCGCCTTATTAGCGGCGATTATTGTGTTAGGTGAATTTTCGCAAAAAGGGGAGTTTATTTATTTTCAGTTTTGAGGGTGTTGTTGTGTTGAAGTGGTATTTTCGTGTTATCGTGTTTTTGTATTGTGGATGTTTGGAAATGTTTTTATAAAAACGAAAATATTATCACAATAAGAAAGCGTCAAGTTGCGACGAGATTAAAAAGTGTCATTAGACACGACCTATATGGTAGCCCCAAGTTTCAACTTGGGGGGAAGCAACACCCCCAACGGAGTGCCGTAGGCACGATACATTCATCTCAACCTCACAAATCAAAAAATAAAATTATCACCATTTCCAATCCAAAGTATCCACATTATGGCAAACACATATCACCAAATTTATATTCAAGCCGTTTTTGGCGTAAAATACCGCAATGCAACGATTGATAAACTCTGGAAACACGATCTTCTCGCCGTCATTGGTAATCTCATCAATGAAACAGGTTGTAAAAATTACATCGTCAACGGCGTGGAAGATCATGTACATTGCTTTTTCGGATTAAAACCCTCCGTTACTGTGTCCGATGTCATGCAAAGCGTCAAGGCAAAATCATCCAAATGGCTCAATGAAGGCGATTTGATTACGAATCGTTTTGAATGGCAAAAAGGATATGGCGCGTTTTCGTACAGTAGGTCGCAACGGGATGATGTGATTAGATATATTCAGCAACAGGAACAGCATCATCAGCAAATGACGTTTCGGGAAGAATACCTCAAGATGTTGGATAAATTTGAGGTGAATTATGACGAAGCGTATATTTTTGAAGCATTGAAATAGGGGCATTACTTGGGATGTGTCGTGCCTACGGCACTCCGTTTGGTGGGTGGCATCCCTTCCCCCAAGTTGAAACTTGGGGCTACCATATCGGGTATGTCTAGCGACATTTTTTTACGTAAACACAATTTTAACCACAACACCACCGCACAACACCACCACAACACAATTTTGCAATCTTTCCTAACAAATCTCCTCGCTTTCCTCGCCCTTTCCGCGATATTGCTGTACGGCATATACCGATACAGTACGACGGTAGTAGAGAATGAAGATGCCAACCACTATCTGGCGGCTTCCATAGACCGTCATGCACGATTGGCAACACTGGATAAACCGCATATCGTGTTTATGGGCAATTCCAATTTAGCCTTTGGATTGGATAGTGAATATTTGGAGCGTGAATGGGGTCGTCCGGTGGTCAATTTGGGTTTGCATGGGGCATTGGGTTTGAATTTTATTGTGGAAGAAACCTTGTCGGTGATAGAAAAGGGTGATGTGGTGGTCGTGTGTATTCCGTATTATTTGAATGAAGCGGGTAGTGGAAAAATGCTTTATACGATGAATCGTGTAAATCCCGAATCAAAGGCATGGACGAAAGGCGTGACAGCATACAATAGATTTGGTTTTGCTGTGGATGATGCCGTAAAATTAACACAAAAGGCTCGTAAACAAGGTTTTAGGAAAATAACTATCAAGAAAAAGGCAAGCGTTTATCGTAGAAATGCTTTTAATAAATACGGCGATGTCATTGCACACACTCGTATGCCCGTACCAAAAAAACGCAAGGCGTGGTCGCCAAACTGGGATGTCGAAGGTTTTGATACACAAATAAATACACTGACTGATTTTTACGAAAAAGCTCAAGCAAAAGGTGTGGAAGTATATATGGTCTATCCATGTTTTATGCATTCGATGTACCAACAAACGACAAAGGAATTGAACATCTTGCAAGACTACTACGCTGAATTACCCTTTGAAGTTTTGGGCAAACCGGAAGATTTTGCCTATGCGGATAGCTTGTTTTTTGATACCGTTTATCATTTAAATAAACAAGGACGGGAAAAGTGGAGTCGTGAGTTAGTGGACTTGCTTGGCAGAAAAGTCAAGCGGATAAGGTAGGTCAGCTTTTTCATTTTTAGTTTTAGAAAATTTGTTAATGTTGAGAAAAATAGCGAATTTACAAGAAAAAAACCTCGCATTCAACATTCAAAATTAATCATCATGGTACAAGTTGCAGAAAATAAGCAAGCGGAAGTTTATAATACACAGGATTCGGTATATTCAAAGGTCCTTGAAATCACCGAACATTTTGTGTTTGGTTCATGCCTGATTAATGAAGCGGAAAAGAAACTCAAACGAGTTAGATATAATAAAGATGTATTGAGCGAATTGGATTTGAAAGTAGGTGATATTATTGAAGTGACGGTATTTACGAAACCCGGAGAAATCAAATCTACTTATACGAAAAATACGGAAGAGGAGGTGCTTAAAAAGTTTGAGCCGAAGGAGCGTGTGCGAGATGATTATTTCAAGGATATAGAATTTTCTAAGTTCTTCCAACCTCTACCAAGCGAAAAATGAAAATCACCTTTAAAAACGTAGGGCAGATATCGAATTTACAACAAGAGAATACCTCACATTCAAAATTAATCATCATGGTACAAGTTGCAGAAAATAAGCAAGCGGAAACGTATAAAACAAAAGATACTGTCTATGCTCAAGTCCTTGAAATCACCGAGCATTTCGTCATTGGTTTGTGCATGATTAATGAGGAAGAACAAAGGTTTCAAAAAAGAAAATACAATAAAGATGTCTTGTGCGAATTAGACCTTAAAGAAGATGACATTATAGAAATAACAGTATTTACGAAACCGGGAGAAATTAAATCTACTTACACCAAAAATACGAATCCTGATGTGCGGAAGAAATTTAGAATTGACGACCCTTTTAAAGATTTGGACTTTTCTATCTTGCTTCAACCCCTGCCGAGTGACGAATGAAAATTACCTTTAAAAATGTGGGTCAAGGCGATTCAATTATCCTTGAATGGCATCGGGCAGATGGTTTTAATACGGGTATTTTGGATTGTAAAAAAATCGAAGGCAGCAATCCCGTTGTCCAACATCTAATTGATAATCAGACGGATAAAATATTTTTCATCCTCCTTTCTCACCCGCATTACGACCATTATTCAGGTCTCTTAGAATTACTCGAATTTTGTGAAAAAGAAAATATTACAATAAAATATTTTGCACACACAGCGCATATTGACCCTGCATATTTTAGGTGGTTCGAGACGAATAAAGAGGGTGCATTGGTGTTGGCAAAAATATTTACTAAATCCATTGAGTTACAAAAAAGTGGCTTGATTCATCACATTGGTTATCCCATTCAAGACTGGACTTTAAAGCTGAACGAAGACTATCATTTAATCAGTCTTTCGCCATCAGATAGCGAAATCAGACAATATTACAAGCAAGTCAACTTTTTTCAGAATCTTAGCAGAAAACAGTGTAGCCAATCTGCCAATCTACTCAGTACCGTTCTCAAAATTACTAACAAAGATTCATACATACTACTCACTTCCGATGCTGAAGTAAAGACCTTTGAGCGTCTTCATAAAACCTGTATGACTGATTATCTTGATGCACAACTAACACTTTGCCAAGTGCCACATCATGGTTCCCTCAACAATCATTACCCTTCTCTTTGGAATGATTTAAGCAAAAAAATTAATTGTCCGGCTGTAATATCTGCCGGAGCGCATGGTAGTTATAATCATCCCGAACCGAAGGTTGTACAAAGTTTTGAACAAATGGGGTATCGCATCTATTCTACAAACTACATGAATCAAATAACTGATTTTACCCGTCCGGTAGGAGAAGATATATTGAGTGAGCGATTGAGCGCACATGATGAATTGATTGAACAACATCACATCGAAGCCGACCAAACTTTCACCTTCACCGAAGGACGCATACAAGAAGTCATTTGAGTATTATTGTATATGAAAAAATTGCTACCTTTGGGCATCTGAAATTCGTTGGGAACTCGGCTTGGAAGGCTGAATAGCAGTTTATGCTTGTTATATTTTTTAAATAAAAGTATTTTATAATATTTTTAATATTAAAAATAAATAAATTATAAATTTATATTAAAAAAATAAAATTAATCATTAATCGTTCACCATTAATCATTAAACAGTTATGCAATTAAAATTCAAAAACATCACACCCGAAATCTATTCAAAACTCAAGCACGTCATGGGCAAAATGGGTGTCGAAATGGAAGGCGAAAACGGCGACATTTCCACCAAAGGCATCAAAGGCAATTACGCGCTTAATTCCGATGACGAAACGCTCGAAATTGCCATCACAAAAACGCCCATGTTGATGCCTAAAAAATTGATAGCCGGACAAATCAAGGATACCATTACCAAAATGGGAGGTGAAGTGATTGTCTGAAAATAGTATCACGATTGCAGTTAGCTGGGTACATTGAGATATAATAAATTTTAACTAAAATTATTTTATAATTTATTTTTTTATGAAAATTAATATTTTATAAATATTTTTATTACAAATAATTTTACCCGCAAATCTATTCCACACGAATGAAAACCATATTTGAACGATTGCACCATTCGCTTTCTGAGCATCGGCACAGGAATGCTTGCTGCATCAAAGAGACCTTTTATACTTACGGTCAACTATCCGTTGAGGTCAACAAAATCCGTCAATGTTTGCGTAAAGAAGTGCCTGCGGATGATCAGTATGTCGGGCTTATCGGTAACGACGATGTTCAGACTTACGCAGCAGTTTTGGCACTTTGGTTTGAGGGAAAAGCCTTTGTGCCGATTCGTCCGAATACGGCTGAAGACCGCAAAATATCCATTATCGAACAGATAGGCATCCGCAGCATACTCGACTCGCGGGGGCAATCCACATTCGGAAATTACAACTGGATAAATACCGCCAATTTGCCGGAAGCCGATACTGAATTTAGTGATTTTGAAGGCGGCTTGAGCGATGATTTAGCCTACATTCTCTTTACCTCCGGCACTACGGGCAAGCCCAAAGGCATACCCGTATCGCGCAGCAATATTAATGCTTTCATTAAGGCATTTGAAACCGATAATCCGATTCAACTCAATGAAGAAGACCGCTGCCTACAGATGTTTGAATTTACATTTGATATGTCGGTTATGTGTTATTTGTTATCCTTCCTTGCAGGGGCTTGTATTTACACCATACCGGAGGGCAAAATCAAGAGCAATTACATCTTTGAACTCTTGGAAAAATATCGCCTGACATACTCGGCTGTCGTGCCTTCCGTTATTCATTTTTTGCGTAAATATTTTGATGAAATACATTGCCCTGACTTGCGATATAGTATTTTGGCAGGCGAACCCCTCCACGAAAGTGTGATGAAAGAATGGGCAGTATGTGCGCCTAATGCACTGATTACCAACCTATACGGACCTACGGAAAATACGGTAATTTGTACCCAATACGATTATAAGCGGACAGGTGACAACAAAGCTTATCACGATGTACTGCCCGTAGGAAGGGTCTTGGGCGACAATGATATTATCATCGTGGATAAAGAAAATAACATCCTGCCACCGCATCAGGAAGGTGAGTTGTGTATTGCCGGACCTCAACTTATTGAAGGTTATTGGAAGAACGAAGAAAAGAATAAATA
This sequence comes from uncultured Saprospiraceae bacterium, assembly GCA_938028705.1. Taxonomy (GTDB): domain Bacteria; phylum Bacteroidota; class Bacteroidia; order Chitinophagales; family Saprospiraceae; genus JAHDEO01. The sequence continues at coordinate 19,311 of CALIZI010000028.1, forward strand.
CGCATTTTTTGATTTGGAACACGAAGGGCAAATCAAGAAATTTTACCGCACAGGCGACTTATGTTATTACGATGAGGACGGCGATTATATGTACATCGGTCGCGTTGATTTTCAAGTCAAAATACGCGGATTTCGGGTAGAATTGGCAGAGGTGGAAGTCCACGCAAAACACGTTTTGAAAGGCAGTAATCTTGTAGCACTTGCCTACACCGAACCCAAAAATAATGTCACCGTACTCGCTATGGCTATCGAAGGAAAAGCTACCGATACTGCCCCCATTGATGCGTATCTGCAAAGCCAATTACCGGATTATATGATACCTTCTGATTATATTTTTTATAATAATTTCCCTTTAAGTGTCAATGGTAAAATAGACCGAAAAAAAATCGCCAAAGACCTTGTAGGGAAAGTTAAAATGTAAAATTTAAAATAATAAATGTAAAAGTGTCGATAGTACATGAATTACATTTTTTAAAAAATAAAATTTATAAATAATTTATTTTTAATAATAAAAATATTTTAACATAAATTAATAAAAATATTTATACTGCGTTCCCTTTTACATTTTAAATTTCTTATTTTACATTTTAAATTTCTTTCATGTATAAAATTCGCAAAGCCACTGAAACTGATATTCCTTTTTTGATAGAAACCATTATTCAAGCGGAAAAAAGCGGTACGGACAAGTTAGGTTTGGCGACTTTATTTGACTTATCGGAAGATGAGGTTCGTAGCAATCTGACCGCTATTTTGGAAGAAGAAATGGAAGGCTGCGAATTTTCGGTGACCAGCTTTTTAGTGGCAGAATATGAGGGCGAAACCGTAGCGGCAGTTGGAGGTTGGATAGAAGCCTTCGAGGGTGCGACTGCCTCCGCTACGCTTCGCGCCAATCTCATTTTATTCACCATATCGACTGCGGCTCGTGAAGCTATCCAACGCAACAAAAAATATGTCGAAAACCTCAACTTTGACCGCGAGCCGGACACCCTTCAAATCGAATACGTGTATGTAGCCTCCGCACATCGCGGACAGCAACTTGCCGGACAACTTATCGCTGCACATATCAAACATGCCCGACAAATATTTCCCAGCATCAAGAAAGCACAAGTACAAATATTTGGCAATAATGAAAAAGCCGAAAAAGCCTATCAAAAAATAGGTTTCGTCACCCAAAAAACAAATACACTGACACACGCAGACACCTTGAATTTTTTACCTCATCATGAAAAAAAATTAATGGAATTACATTTGTAGATGAGAGAAAAGAGATGAAAATAAATAATGACTTTCACGCATATTATGTATCTCTCTACTCTCCACTCTTTTTAAAATTATGAATACACTTACACAACTCAAAACCCTTATTGCCGGTGAGCTTAAAAAACCAGCAGAAGAACTAGACGAAAACATCGAAGTCGGTAATATTTCGGGTTGGGATTCGATGACCCATATTGCGATTATCACTGCTATTGAAGAACAGTTTGATATTAAATTCAAACTCCGCGAAATCAACAACATCACCAATATCATTTCCATTGCCGAATTGGTCGAAAAGAAACAAAGCTAGCGTTCAAAATTATTCACACATTCAAAATTCATTCACACATTCAAAATTCACTCATTATTTAGGTGTTAGGTTTCTTAAAAAAAACAGGGCTTTTTCTGGGGATATTTTTCCTTTTGCCGGAGTTGGTTTTTAATTTGATTGTTCCGAAAATCAGTTATCACCAAAACTACGAAAAGGCTGCACGTCTATTGCCCAAAGTTGATGAGCAAACGACTTTGTTCATTGGTGCAAGTCGTATTGAGTGGGGCATCAAACCACTTGTTATTGAAGGATTAACGGATAGAAAAGTCTATAATTTGGCTTTCCCCGGCAGCAATGGTTTAGATGTATTGGCGTACTTAAAAAAGCATCAAATTTTCCCGAAGGAAATCATTATTGGTACGGCACCGCTTCATTTTACCGTTACCAATTTTGATATAGAAAATCTGGATACGAGTTTTTCCAATGCCTTTTATTTGAATGCTCAATACCAGTTCAAAAAGTGGTCGTATTTGTACGAAAAGCGGTCATTGGAATATTTTTATAAAAGAAAAAAACCGTTTTTTCTCCGGCACAAATACGATAAAAGAGGCGGCGTAGTGGTCAGAGAACGCGGCGATTATGCAGAGCGTTTGCGCTTCCAACAAGAGGATTTTGCGGATGTGGCAGGACGAAAATTTAAGACGAGTTTTGAAGAATATTGCTCAAAAATGGCTCAGGAAATTGCTTTTTTTCAACAAAAGGGTGTGCGGGTCAGTGCGCTTATAATGCCCGTTTGTACGGAGCTTCGGGAGATTGAAAACCGCGTCGCAGAACTGGATTATTCCACTGTTCCTTTTGATAAGGTCTTTGATTTTCGGACATATTACGACCCTAAAAAATCACAAATACCTGACGCTGATATTTACGTTGATTGTTCGCACCTCAGCCCCGAATATGCCGCAGAATTTTCCAAAATAATCGCCCGCGAATTACAGTAACTCACTACTCACTACTCACTACTCAATACTCAATACTCACTACCCACTACTCAATACTCGCTACTCAAATAATGCTATTCAACTCATTAGATTTTCTGATATTTCTGCCCATTGTTTTTGCAGGATATTGGTTTTTATTTCACAAAGACCTCAAAGTACAAAATGCCTTTGTACTGGTCGCCAGTTATGTATTTTACGGTTGGTGGGATTGGCGATTTATGGGCTTGATTTTCATCAGTTCACTGGTGGATTTTACCGTTGGGCAAGCCTTGTACAAAGCCGAAGGCAGCGGGCGCGAAAAATACTGGTTGTGGCTTAGTCTGGCGGTCAATTTGGGCTTGCTCGGCTTCTTCAAATACTTCAATTTTTTCACCGAATCTTTCGCCTATGCCATGAATGGTATTGGCATTCAGGTTGACCCTTTTACCTTAAATATTATTTTGCCCGTAGGCATTAGTTTTTATACTTTTCAGACCCTTAGTTATACCCTTGATATTTATTTTGGCAAGATAAAACCGACCAAAGATCCGATAGCATTTTTCGCCTTTGTGAGTTTCTTTCCGCAGTTGGTGGCGGGTCCTATTGAGCGTGCATCCAACCTGCTTCCGCAATTTCAAAAAAAGCGACAATTTGACCGACAACTCGCCGAAGACGGTCTCAAACAAATCCTCTGGGGTATGTTCAAAAAGGTCGTCATTGCCGACAATTGTGCGGTCTTTGTCAACCAATATTTCCAACAGCCCGATGCATATTCTGCTAGTGTCCTGCTCTTAGGTTTATTCTATTTCGGCATTCAGATTTATTGCGATTTCAGCGGATATTCCGACATTGCGATTGGTACGGGCAAGCTCTTTGGCTTCCGGCTTTCCCTCAATTTCAACTACCCCTATTTCGCCACGTCGCTTGCCGATTTTTGGCGAAAATGGCACATTTCCCTCACCCGTTGGCTCACCGAATACGTCTATTACACCATCGTATTCACCAAAAAGCATTTGGGCAAACGAGCTATCGTCATGGGTATTTTTGCGACCTTTATGTTGAGTGGAATTTGGCATGGAGCGGGCTGGCATTTCGTCGTTTTTGGGGCGGTGCATACTACGGGTTTGATTGTCGAATATCTGACTACCGATATTCGTACAAAAATGACGGCTCGCTACGGTTGGGCATTCAAGGCATTGGGCTATCTTGCCACACTTACGGTTGTCAGTATCGGCTTCATTTTCTTTAGGGCAGAAAATATGCAACATGCCATGCAATACTTCGGCGAGCTATGCGACAGTTCTATATTTCAGCTGCCCAATGAAGGACGAAAATTGATACCTTTTTGCTTGCTATTTTTGGGCATAGAATATATATACAGAAATTCGACATACACCATTCAGAAACTGAAATTTCCGATAGCCATACGTTGGAGCATTTATTATGTATTGGTACTCAGCATCTTTTATCTCCAACCCGACCAACCCATTGATTTTATTTATTTCAGATTTTAATAATACAGTACAGGCTGCTTTAGCTGCCCAACTAACGAGGTCTTTTTTTATTTTTAAAAATGCTTTAGCTTGACACCGTAGCACAGTGCTTCCAGCCTGTGTTTTCTCTAAACGATACGAAGTCAGTGCCTTATAGTTTTCACGTATCTATGTTCGTTTTTCACTCTCTGCCGATAGCTATCGGCATAAATATATGGATAGTTGAAGGTTGCGCTTGGCGTACAAATTAGAAGTTGAATATTATTTGCCTATTACATTTTTACAAGCAAACCATGTTCCTCCAACGTCTTCACCACCTCCAAAATCTCCGAAACAGGCTGCCCACTACGCCGCACAATATCAATCAAATCATGCTTCCCGTCGGCAAGATTCAGCGTCCACATCATCGCGGCTACACGTAGGCGAGTAGAGGTGTCTGAACCAAGATTGGGATAGAGTCCGCGCTTACCGAGTTGCGGTTCGCAATGCGGCATTTGATTGATGTAATAAGCATTGGCTTCCAATAATTTGACAATATCTAAGAGACGCAAAACAGATGTTTCCATCGCTTCAAAGGAAATAAAATCTTTATTATCGGCAGATGTATGGTATTCAGGATAATTATAATATCTCGTCCGCATCACCGAACCCATCGGCAAGTCAAAATGCGGCGAACAATACTGCCGTTCATCGCTTCCGAGCGGGAAAAAATCTTCTGCATGGCAGCCGATTTTTGTTTGTGATAAAACAGTTTCAGCCGCACGGTCGGCGAGTGAAGTGAGTTGGCGACTTCTTTTATAAGTGAATTTTCCGGCATCGCCAATGCAATTCAAAACATATCCGGCGCGGAGTTTTTCTTTCAGATGTTCGCCATGTTGCGAGAGGTAATAAATCGCGCCAATCGTCTCCGGTAAAAAGGTAAAACGATAGGTGTGGCGCGTCTTTCCGAGTGATTTAATCGCTTGATATAGAAAGGCTTGCACCAGCGGACCACTCAATTCATTATTCGCCATCGAAGGGTGACAAATATAGGTCGAAAACATAATCTCCTCATCCGTTTCCCCCTCAATCACCGCATCTGCAATCGTCATCGAACCCTTTTTATCTAAGGTCGAATCAATAAAAACCTCGTATTCGCCATCAGGCAGCGACATCAACTGATTGTGCGTCAAACAAAATCCCCAACGCTCCTTATAATACGAAGTACGGTAAGGAATCCAATCGGGATTATCGGGCAGCGAGTAGAGATTTTTCTTCAATTCCGCCAGCGACATTTTCGCATGTATCGGCGTAGAATATCCCAATAAATGCAAATTATTTTCCCGAAAATCTACCACGATATTACCCTTTGGGTCTTTAATCCATGCTTCGCGGGTATTCCATTCGGGCGGTACGTTCCAATCAAAACATTGCGTTCCGCTTGGTATTTCATGCACCTTCAAATCCACCAATTCAGATAAAATACGTAGTGATTCACGATTGCCCTCGCCCGTCAAGCTGCGATTGAGTGACCATAGGCGGTCAAAGTAGTGTTCGAGTTGTTGTTGCATATTACAAAGTTAGGAGTTTTCGTGATTTGTGATTCGTTTATTCGTGATTCGTTTGTATTTTTGGGAAATATGAATGTATAAGAAATGAGTTCGATACCTTAAAAATCAATTTAATAAATGAAAATAGAATTAATTCCGGTAATTGAAATTGGATTTGAAGAGGAAGAAAGTCAATACATTCAACCTTACCCAGATAATTTATATTGGCTAAATTCGTCTGCATGGGACGAATACTTCACCCAAAAGGTCGAAAAAAATGGCTATAAAGCCTATGAAAGAATTAAGGAGGGCTATCCTTTTTACAGAATAAGTCAATTCAACTCAAAAAAAGATTTATTAAAAATTGTCTTTTTACATTTAGGTGGATTAAACGAAGAAGATAGAAGTCCATTAGAGGAGAGTTGTGCATTATTTGGTGGCTATGTTTTAAAATTGGAGGGTCAAATTATTTTTACACCTCAATGTTGTGGAACACTTGCTGATTTTGAATCATGGAAATCAACTATCCAAGATGAGTTTCAAGAAGGTTATATTTGTAAAGAAGGACATCCATGCCCGAAAGTTGAAAGAATTAATGAAGAATTAGAATTTACATTTGAAGATGAATTAGAAGGTTTTATTCCACCAGCTATCAAATCAAAGGTTGGTAGAGGTGAAATGATAAAAGCAATCGAAAAATGTCAAATAGAGCTAGATGAATTTGGTAGATATTTAAATTTATTGGAGGAAGAATTAAATCAAAAAAGAATTGCCGATATATTGATTTATGAAAAAGAATAAGAAATAAACGTTCCATACATAAATATCGCGACACTCAAACCAACTCTATTTGCCAGAATAGTGTTTGCAGATAAATTTATTTTAAATGAATCTATAATGGAAGCAACTCAAACACAAGACAAAAACATCATCCGCATCACAGATATTTTGGAGCAAATCAAGGAATTGAATAAAATGATTGATTTGCATAAAAGCGATACAGGAAGTTCGTCTATGTTGAGTCAGTACGAGTATATGAGAAATGAATTTGTAGAGGAATTAAAACCTTTATTTCAAGATTTCCAAATTACCATTGATGCAGCTTAAATTGAAAAAACATAATAATTAGGGAGTATAATCCCCAAAAAACATAATAATTAGGGAATATAATCCCCAAAAATGCTATTTTTGCCTAAAAAAATGTTCAAACGCACATTATCCGACACAGTAAAAAAGAAAATCGGCAAAGGCAAAGCGATTATGGTTATTGGTCCTCGTCAGGTTGGTAAGACGACTATGATTTTGCAGGAATTGGAAGGTATAGACTATCAATTCTTCGACGGCGACGACCCAACAGTACGCACTTTGCTCAAATCACCCAACACCGAACAAATCCGACAATTAATAGGTAAACACAAAGTCGTATTTGTAGATGAAGCCCAACGTATAGAAGGCATCGGACTCACCTTAAAGATTATCACCGACCAATTCAAAGATGTACAATTATGGATAAGTGGCTCGTCCTCATTCACGCTTTCGCATGAATTGAGTGAACCGCTGACCGGACGTAAATGGGAATACGAAATGTACCCTATCAGTTGGGAGGAGTTTGAGGCACACGTTGGTGCGCTCAAAGCCGAGCAACAACTTGAAACGCGCCTTTTATACGGTTTTTATCCTGATGTATTGAATAATCCGGGAGAAGAAAGAGAAATACTTAAAAATCTGGTAAACAGTTATTTGTACCGTGATATTCTCGCACATGCAGAGATGAGAAAGCCAGAAATTTTGGAGAAATTAGTGCAAGCATTGGCTTGGCAAATTGGTAGTGAAGTCAATTATAATGAATTGTCACAGACTGTAGGAGTAGATAAAAAAACGGTACTGCGATATATTGAACTCCTCGAAAAAGGTTACGTAATATTCAAGTTGGGAACGTACAGTCGCAATTTGAGAAATGAAGTCAAGCGCAATAAAAAAATCTATTTCTACGATACCGGAATTAGGAATATGATTATCGGAAATTTCAACGACATTAATCTACGAGAAGATAAAGGGGGATTGTGGGAAAATTTCCTGATTGCAGAAAGATTAAAACAAAATCAATATAAAATGACCCTTGCCAAGCCCTATTTTTGGCGAACTGTTCAAAAACAGGAAATAGACTATGTAGAAGAAATTGGTCAAGAGGTATTTGGCTACGAATTTAAATGGAATCCCAAGCGAAAAGTTAAATTTCCCAAGCCATTTTTACAAAAATACCAAGCTGAAGGTAAAGTCATTCATCGAGATAATTTTAGAGAATTTGTAAATCCATTTTAAATGCAATCATACACCACCATCCAAATCCACAAAAAAGAAAACTACGCCATCCTCCAACTCGACAATGGCAAAGTCAACGCCATCAACACGCCTTTGCTGTTGGATATTCGCAAAGCACTCGAAGCATTGGACGCTGACCCTGACATCAAAGGCGCGATTCTCGCAGGTCGTCCCAACGCCTTTAGTGCCGGATTGGATGTCATGAGTCTTGCGACGATGAACGAAGAAGAAAGCATTCATTTTTGGGAATCCTACATGTATGTGTTGCAAGCATTAGTCAGGTTTTCCAAGCCATTGGTCTGTGCCATTACGGGCTACGCACCTGCGGGCGCGACGATTCTGACGCTCTGCACCGACTACCGCATCATGGCGAAAGGCGAGAAGCACGTTGTCGGTATGCACGAATTTAAAATGCACATGCAAATCCCCGAAATGTTGTGCGATGTCTATGCCTATCATTTGGGTGAAATCAGAGCATGGAAAGCCGTCCAACAAGCCGAATTATTCAATAGCGACCAAGCCTTAGCCGTCGGTTTGGTTGATGAATCCGTAGAAGCCGAAGAAGTGCTGCCACGAGCCGAAACCTACCTCAAAAAACGCATCCTTACCTTCCCGAAAGTCTATGCACAATCCAAAAAATATTTCAGAAAAGGACTCTACAAAATCGTCATGGATAGAGACGTAACCGCCATCGCCAAACAAACCATCGAGTTCAATAAAGACCCTGAATTGCAAGCAAAAGTGGTCGAATTTATGATGTCCTTAAAAAAGAAATAATCAGATGAATATCAAAAATACTCATATCAATTACGTCGAATTTTACGCAAAAGACCTCGCAAAGGTAAAGGAATTTTACAGCAAGGCTTTTGGTTGGACATTCACCGATTACGGGCAGACTTATACCGCATTTTCAGATAGCGGATTGGAGGGTGGATTTGAAAAAACAGACAATGAAATCGTAAATGGTGCGCTCGTTATTTTGTACCATAAAGATTTAGAAAGCATAAAAGAACACATCATCCAATCGAAGGGAATTATCTCACAAGACATCTTTTCTTTTCCCGGCGGACGCAGGTTTCACTTCATTGACCCGGCAGGCAACGAGTTGGCTGTTTGGTCGGACTTACTCAATGAGTGAATGAGTGAATTTTGAATGAGCGAATGAATGAACTAAAACAACCTCTTAATAATCAGTTCATAAAATAGTATAAACAAATCAACATTGAATCTTCTCAACGAGCTACCACCACCAAATCCCAACATCAAATCATGGTGTGCCAACACCCAAACCGCACCCGACACCTACTCCGAGACGCAAGTCTATCCAAAAATTTCCATCATCATGCCTTCCTATAATCAAGGCGCATTTATTGAGGAAACTATACGTTCAATTTTATTGCAAAATTACCCTGTGCTCGAACTCATTATCATGGACGGCGGAAGTACCGATGAGACGGTAGATATTTTGAAAAAATACGATAAATGGATTCATTTTTGGGTAAGTAAAAAAGATAATGGACAGAGCGATGCCATGAACAAAGGTTGGCGCAAAGCAACGGGCGATGTCATTGCTTTTATCAATTCGGACGACTATTACGAGCCGGACGTATTGGCGCGAGTGGGAAGTTTTTTTAGTGCGACAAAAGGTAAAAATATGCTACTCGGCAAGACCCGCGTCATCGAAAGCGATGGCACAGAAATCAAAATAAAAACGCCTTGCAATCGCTACTCGCACCTCGCCGTACTCGGTGGCAGACACGCAATGCCCAACAATCCCGTAGGTTATTTTTATTCAAAAGAAATACAAGAAGAAGTTGGCGATTTTGACACGAATGACCATTATTCGATGGATTATCGCTTCTTACTCAAAGCCTTTAAATCAGCTGACCACCTCACCGTCGCAAAAGCAATTTTCGGAAATTATCGCTACGATGACCACACCAAAACATTCAATAATAACCAAGAAAAAGGCGGTCAAGTTCGCTTGAAATTGCAGCGAATGGCAATGGAAGAATCAGCCGTTTTTGGCGAAAAATATTTGCATTACCTACAAAAAAGCCACGAACTCACCAATCGAAAATTCGCGCTACCCCGCCGATTTGGGATACAGAAAATGCTTGCTCCACGCCTCGACAAGCAATTAGAAAATATTGATAAAAGATTACTCGCACTTGAAGTAAAGCCGTCAGTTTGACAAACGTGACTTATCTGACATTTTCAAAATATCAGACGAGTTGCTTGCCAATTATTCAAACAAATTACACCTATCAAATATGGACAATCAACAATCGACAAAAATAGACATTTGCTATATTGTCTCGCATGGCTTTGCGGCGCGAATGGTCTTACAAACAGGCTTGCTCAAACGCCTGCGTGCCGAAGGTAAAAGCGTTGCGCTCGTCACGCCGGATGCAAATGATGAGAATTTGAAATTAGCTTGTGAAGGTGAGGGCATCTTACTCTACGAATTTCGGAGTAGTAAGCCTCGCTCTTCGAATTATAACCGAATGCGAAAGTATTTTTTGGAAGATATAAAAAATAATGTCGCACTTTGGGAAAAATACCTTTGGGAAAGAGGATTTAATCTCAAACGAGCGTTGTTCGCGTATTTTGGTTACACGATGTATCAATTGAATAAAGTATTTCCATTCATCCGTAGTGGATTCAAACGATACGAAAGACAATTTTTAGATGTACCCGAAGCGGAGGATTTTATCAAAAAAATTAACCCGAGATTAGTAGTTTCTACCTATCCGGTTGCTTTTGAGGAAGGCATTTTACTCCACACAGCCAATCAATTAAATATTCAGACTTGCATACATTTATTGAGTTGGGATAATATTAGTTGTAAAGGGCATTTTCCGGCACTGGCAGATAAGTATATCGCTTGGGGACCCGTTATGGCAGGCGAATTTGAGGAGTATTATGACATTAAAAAAACAAATATTCGTAAATGTGGTGTACCGCATTTTGATTTGCATCATCAAGTAAAAAATAAACCTGATATTGCGCCTTTCATCGAAAAATTAGGCTTAAATCCGTCCAAGCCTTACCTGTTTTTTGCAATGAGTTCACCGGTTTTTGCACCTTGTGAAATTGATATTGTCGAGCATCTTGCAGAGCAAATTGATGCAGGAGTTTTTGGAGAAAATATGCAATTGATAGCCCGTCCACATCCGCAAAATGTGGTGGGTAGCATGGCGGATTTGACTTGGCTCGGACGCTTAGATGCCCTTGTAAGTGAGCGCGTAAAAATTGATTATCCGCAACTGGTGGACAGTAAATTGCAGTGGAGCATGAAGCAAAGTGATATGATTCGTTTGTCAAATATGTTGTACGGGGCAGCTTGTTGTATCAATTCGGGTTCTACGGTATCAATTGACTCATTTATGGTGGATACACCCGCTGTAATTACGGCATTCGATGCACACGAGAAACGTGAATATTGGTTTTCTGCAAAGCGTGTAACCGACTTTCCGCACATGAAAAAATTTCTGTCGTTTGGTGGTGCATCTGTCTCGTGTAGTTTCGATGAATTGACCGCACATTTGAAAAATTATATCAACAACCCAAAAGCAAATTGGGAAGCCCGACAACATGCCCGATATATGGAAACCGGAGAAAATGACGGACGTGCCACCGAGCGTGTGTGTGAGGCTTTATTGGAAATTTTGGGCGATGAAAAGTTGACACAAAAGAATCGTAACACGGACATTCCTGTCCGTAGCATATAAAGTTCGGACAAGAATGTCCGTATTACATTTAAACTTTCCCGATAACTATCGAGGATAACTATGAGCTTAATCTTAAAATCCGACACTTACACCGTCCGCCACGTCCGCTTGGATGATGTGCCAAAGATGCCCGCCTTCTTCCGCGAAGCCTACGGCGAGCAATCCGTCTTTATTAGTGAGCAATTTCTGAAGTTTTACTTTGGAAGTCCTTACATGCCTGTTGATTTGGCGACGAGCCTTTTGGCAGAGTGCAATGAGACGGGCAAAGTCGTTGCATTTTACGGCTGTCGGGCGTATAAATTGCAGTTATTTGGGCAAATCGTTTCGATGAGTCAAAATGCGAATGCTTATACGCTCAAAGATTGGCGGCGACGAGGCATTAGCGGTTCGATGGTCGATTATGTTCATAATAATAATGAAGGCAATTTGGCAATAGGAATGAAACCAAGTACCCGCGATTTTTATGCGAATGATGGGTATAATGCTTTCGACGGCAACCCGATGCCGCGTTTTGTTTTTAATTTGAATGAAAAAACTTATGAAATCATCGAACACATCGGGCAGGATTTGGATATGGCATACGAGCGTATTCCCATTCAATCCACAGCACCGATTTCCGATTCAAATATCATTCAAATTACACCGAAAAATATCGACCAATTCCAAGCGGATTGGTACGTGGATTTGAAGGGAACGACCTACCGCGATATGCGTTGGTTGAAGCGACGGTTGGTGGCACATCCTTTTATAAAATATGATGTGTATGCTTACGTTTCACAAGGAAAAATAAAAGCCTTTGTCGCGCTGCGCGAGGAAAATTTAGCCCCACAAAATTACAAAGTCCATCGTATTGTGGATATGTACGGTGTACCCGCGCACATTCCTGCGCTCTTGCGTCGCGCTGTGTATGAGGGGCATAAGCGAGGCTATATTTATATTGATTTTGCGAAAAAAGGTAATATTTACGATGCCCAACTCGCCGAGTCCAATTTCACGAAATTAGAAGGACAAGACGGCGCACTCGTTCCCCTCGTCACTGCACCGATTGAAAAGCGCAACAACCATGAATTTGTCTGCATTCAAAGTAAAACGCACCACGCCACTATGCACCGTTTGAATTTGGATAATGCCTATTTTACGCGAGTTGATTGTGACCGCGACCGCGTGGGGCGTTTGTGGCAGATACCGGAGGCATTGCGGTAGTGGATTTTTTTAATGTATTATTTTATTTCTAAGTAAAATTATTATTATGGATAATATTAAAAAATTAAAATCCGAACTAATAGAAATGATAAAAGAATGTGATAACGAACCTGTTATTAATTATTTTTATGCCCAGTTTAAAATGTATCGGGCATTTGAAATTGAAAACCCCGGAGTTGAAATCACAAAACAGAAATTGCAAGAAATCAAGTCAATCCACCCGTCAATATCGCATAATACTTTGATAAGATATGGTAATCTGCACACTAAATTTTTAAATTACAATATTGCACAAAAAGAAGAAGTCGAATTAAATCAATTAATTTCCAAAATAGATGAATGTGGAGAGGAGCGACTAAGGTATTTAGTGCATTTATCTGAATCATGGAATGCAAGACCAGATATAATCATGAGGATATTTGAGCATCCAACACCTGAAACGTTCTATGCTTGATTACAAAATTATCATTCCCACCCAAATATGTGTGTATAAAAACACAAAATGAATAAAATTACGATAATAGCTTATCACTACGTCCGTGATTTGCAACACTCGCGTTATCCTGCCATTAAGGGTTTGGATGTACGATTGTTTGAAGAACAGGTGGCATATTTGCAGAAAAATTATCAGCCGATTCGCATGGAGGAATTGATACATTCCATCGAAACGGGCGATAAATTGCCACCGAAAGCTGCCCTCCTCACTTTCGACGATGCCTATACCGACCACTTCAATTATGTACTGCCCATTTTGTACAATCGCGGCTTGCAAGGCTCGTTTTATGTGCCATGTAAAGCGATTGCTGAACATATTGTTTTGGATGTCAATAAAATTCATTTCATACTCGCGGCGGCTACGGATATTGATGTTTTATTAAATAAAATTTTCAACGAAATAGACCACTACCGCGACGAATACAATTTGGAATCCAACGAATATTATGTCCAAAAATGGATGACCAAACACCCAAAGGATACGCCGCAAGTAATTCTATTTAAACGATTATTACAAAAAGCATTACCCGCTAAATTACGGCGGATTTTGGCGGATAAATTTTTCGAGGAAGTCGTTGGTATTCCGCAGGAAATATTTAGTCGGGAATTGTACATGAGTCCTGAACAGATACGCTGTATGCAGTCGGCAGGAATGCACATTGGCAACCACACCTACGACCACTACTGGCTCAATACCCTTCCTGCCGAACAACAAAAAACCGACATCACAAAAGCACAAAATTTCCTCAAAAAAATAGGCGTAAATATGGACAATTGGACGATGTGCTACCCACATGGCGGACACAACCAAGACACCATGAACATCCTCGCAGATATGAATTGTAAACTTGCTATCACGATTGATGTAAAAATCGCTGACACCACGACATTTCACAAATACGAACTCCCGCGTCTCGATACCAATGATGTTCCGAAAGATAAAAATGCACCTGTGAACGGATGGTTTACCAAAGCCTGACTCAATATCAAGTCTTGAAAAAGCAATTAAAATACCGTATTTTTACAAAAAATTAAAACATGAAAGAACTAACAGAAACAGAATACCTTTTATCAAGTGAAGCTAATAGAAGAGAACTTGATGAATCTCTTGAACAAGCCAAGAGAGGAGAAGTGGTAAATTATTCAGATACAGATGACTTTAAAACATTACTGCTCAATGGACCGATTATGGGCGATGAGCAATATGAGGAATTTCTAAAAAACAGACAGCATTTCAACGATTGGCATAAAAAATAAATCCGCATCATCCGCAAAAATCCGTGTTCCTACCTTAAACTTGCTCTTGACGCTTGAACTTAAACTTAAAAATGGTCACCATAATTCTCCCTGCACACAATGCGGAAGACACCCTCGCCGATGCGATACGTTCTTGCCTCGACCAAACCTACGATGATTACGAATTGTGGGTATTGGAAAATGGCAGTGCAGACCGAACCCTCGAAATTGCAAAGCAATTTGAAGGCGAAAAAGTCAAAGTTTTTTCACTGGGCAAAACAGGCTTTCAAGGCGCACTCACTTGGGGTTTGGAAAATGCTAGATCGAAGTACATCGCCCGTATGGATGCCGATGATATTATGATGCGTCATCGGCTGGAATGGGAAGTCAACTTCTTGGAAAATACTGAAGGTGCGATTATGATAGGCACACACTGTGCCTACCTCACGCCCTTTGGCAGCATCATCGAACGCAAGCCCGGCAAGCCCGACCGCCAACTCAAAATCGAACATTTCAATACACAAAATCAACCTATTCGCAAATATTTTGGCGACCCGACAGTAATGTTCAATAGAGAAGCAGCGATAGCAGCAGGCGGTTATGATGATGATTTTACGATAGGCGATATACCGCTTTGGATACGTATGTTGAAGGTCGGAAAATGCTTTGAATCCAATGAAGTGCCGTTTATTTATCGCCTCAAACCTGCTTCCATGTCGCAAGGTTACAAACCATATTTAGACAGCATCAACATCCGCAAAAAATATGCGCCCGAACAACTCAAAGATTGGCCCCAAACGCCTCCGGGAAATTATAGCAGTAAAGATACTTTCGGTTTTTGGCAACGCATGGCAGAGTTTGAATTGCTGACCAATAACCCAAAAGGTGTACGTCAAGCCCTTGCCCGTATGATGCGCGAAGACGTATCGACAAAACAAAAAGTAAAAGCTTGGATTGGCTATGGCGGCTTCATGCCCGGCTTCAAAAAGCGTATTCACAAAAAGCATAACAACCTCGAATTTATCCGTCGCCACGACCTCGAAAAAGCCTACGCGCAATATTTATAACAACAACACTTCAACACGACAACACGTCGAAGATGAAAGAAACAATCATAGAAAAAAAACGTGGTGCCTTTCGGTTCAATTTCCGTGAGGTACTCGAATACAGGGAATTACTCTGGACACTGACCTATCGCGATTTGAGGGTCAAATATGCCCAAACGGTTATCGGTTTTTTATGGGTATTTTTGAATCCATTATTTACCCTGATTATCCTGAATTTCGTATTCGGAACAGTCGCAAAAGTGGATACGGGAACGATTCCGCATATCATTTATACCATTGCCGGGATGTGCGGTTGGACTTACTTTCAGACCGTATTGAGTTCGGCAGGCGGTTCGATTATCGGGGCGCAAAATATGATTAAAAAAATCTATTTTCCGCGATTGGTCATTCCACTTTCCAAAGCTATCACTGCACTTATCAACTTTGGTGTTGTGCTGGTTTGCTTGGCTATCATCATGGCAATCATGCGTTTTCCGCCAAGTGCAAATATCGTATATAGTCCGTTTTTTATCCTAATGGCACTCGTTTCGGGCTTGGCAGGCGGCATCTGGATGAGTGCCTTGACGATTCGTTACCGCGATTTCCAACACATCACACCGATGCTTTTACGCTTGGGCATGTTTGTCACGCCGATAGCCTACCCTGCAAGTGCTGTTCCCGAAAAATACCAATTACTTTACCACCTTAATCCTATGGCTGGCGTAGTGGAAGGTATGCGTTGGAGTTTGGTCGGAGGCGATCCGCCAAGTGTGTATGCTTATGTTTCTTTTGTACTGATTACAGTCTTGTTGATTACGGGGATTTTCTATTTTCATCGAGTGGAACGGGTGATGGCGGATATTTTGTAGGGGAGGCAATAGATTATTTTTTTTCTTAATTGTTTTTTGAAAAAAAAATGTTAAAAATATTCTTTTATTTGAGTGCTATAAAACAATAAAAGCTATTTTTGCGTATTATATGCAATAAAACCTTTTATTTATGCTTGTTGAATTTACAATAAAAAACTTTAAATGCTTCAAAGAGGAAGCCAAATTGAGTTTAATAGCTTCGAATTACGATAAGGCTACGCGAGAGGAATCTAATATTTTTGAAGTTGAAAAATTTGGATTGAGATTGCTAAAAAGTGCAGTCGTATATGGAGCGAATGCAAGCGGTAAGACGAAGTTGATTGAGGGCTTGAATTTTATGAAAGATTTTATTTACAATTCTTCAAAAGAAAGTCAAATTGATGAATCTATCAAATTAGATGCTTTTAGATTAAATAGTGAAACCGTAAACGAACCCTCTGTCTTTGAAATCATTTTTATTTACGAAAATGAAATGTATAGATATGGTTTTGAAGTGGATAAAAAAAGAGTACATGCAGAATGGCTTTATCATCGACCGCTTACAAAAGAGGTAGAATTATTTTATCGTGATGAGCAAGTATTTGATGTGCACAAAAAATTTAAAGTCGCTGACCTCGTAGCTAATGAAAGAATCAGACCCAATGCTTTGCTATTGTCTGTTGCAGCAAATTTTAATGATAAAATTGCTAAGAGAATATTTGAGTGCTTAGGTAATTTATCGGTCATTTCAAATATGAATCAAACAGATTATATGCAGTATTCGGCAGCGCAAATTTTGAACAATAAAAATCGTCAATTTTCGACCCTCCAACTCTTAAAAATCGCTGATTTGGGCATCGAAAATATTGATGTATCTGATACGACAGGTGGTTTTTTTGATGTAATGACTCAACATAATGTATTTGATTCCAATGATTTACAAAAAAGTGTTATCGAATTTTCAATGGAAAAAGACGAATCGACAGGAACAAAAAAATACTTCGCATTGTCCGGTTTAATTTTGGAAACATTAGAAAAAGGAGCAATGTTAATTGTGGATGAATTGACTGATAAACTCCATCCGAATTTAGTACACAAGCTCGCCGAATTATTCAATTCAAAAGAAAAAAATCCTAATAACGCTCAAATCATATTTAATACGCACGATACGAATTTATTAAGCTCGGGTATATTCAGGCGCGACCAAATTTGGTTTACCGAAAAAGACAGATACGGTGCAAGTTCTTTGTATTCTTTAGGGAATTTTAAGTCCGATACTGTAAGAAAAGAAGATAATTATGAAAAAAAATATATTGAAGGGAGATATGGTGCGGTACCATACTTAGCAGATTTTGACAAAGCGTTCACCTTTTAGAATATCTCGATATGAAAAGGAAAAACAAAAAGGATGAACAGCAACTAAAAAAGCAACAACACAAAAAGGCACTACAAGAAACTAAGCGAAGAAGGCGCGGAGAAGCACCAAATTTAGAACGCTCTGAACTTACTGATAACGAGAAGCAAAAAATCCTCATCGTATGCGAAGGGGAAAATACCGAGCCATCCTATTTTAAAAAATTCAAACTAACAACAGCTACCATAAAAACCGTTGGAGAGGGTTACAACACAGTCTCATTGGTGAAACGCACGAAAAAGCTCTCTGAAGAAGATGATTATGACCAAGTATGGTGCGTATTTGATAAAGATGATTTTGATAATTTTAATGACGCTATTTACATGGCAAAGGGTATGGGCTTTCATGTGGCATATTCCAATCAGGCATTTGAATATTGGTTAATTTTGCATTTTGAAGACCATCAAGGTGGGGCAATGCACCGCGACGATTATTGTAAAAAACTGAATGATTATTTGAAAGAATTTGGTGTAGAATATGATTGCAAAAGTAAGGTAGTAACAGAGGAAATATTCACCATTTTACAATCAAAACAGAACGGGAAACCAAGACAAACATTGGCAGTAGAGAGAGCCGAGAAAATTTTGAAATATCACGAAGATGTGTCACCTGCAAAAGCTGAGTCTTCGACCACCGTTTTCAAATTAATAGAAGAATTGGGAACATATAGCTAACCTTTAGCCCAATTTTCCGTAAAACCCTTTATCAAAAGCAATCATACAGTGAAAAAATACCAACTCAATTATTCAAGAACAGAATTTGAGCGTGTCTTGCGGGAAGTCTATACGCCCGGCGAACACGTCGAAATCAAAGATTCGGAGAAGCTCGTCCGCCGACTTTTTATGCTGTTACAAGTCGTGATATTGGGCGGTGCTGCGGCGTATTATTTTACAGGATTGATGAGTGTATTGCTCATATTGGCATTGGTGGCATTGGCGATGATTGGGTTTATTTATTTGCTCAATACCCAGATCGGTGCAAGTCGAAAAAAAGCGATTGCAGAGAGAAATGCCTACTTGGACAGGATAGAACATGCCGGACAACACGAGTTGAGTTTTGATGATATAGGCATTACATTGAGCAATCGGGCAGGAACATTTCGGGAATCATGGAGCAATTTTTCTCATGCGATGGATGGCAAAGATTATCTTTTTTTGAGACATTTTGCCGAAGGCAAAAGCATCTTATTACCACAAAAATCGCTACCCGCAGAAGCCTTTAAAGAGCTACGAAAAACGGCTATCACTCATGTTAAAAAACAATGAAACTCCTTTGTAGATTCGCCTTGGCAATCTTAGTGGTTCAGTTCCTTTCTTGCGGAAATAATGCTCCACAAAAACTCACTATTGCTACCGCTGCCAATACCCAATTTGCTATCAATGAATTGGTCAATACATTTACCAATCAAACAAATATTGACTGCGATATTATCGTCAGTTCTTCCGGTAAATTAACTGCACAAATTAGCGAAGGCGCACCTTACGACATCTTCATTTCAGCAGATATGAAATACCCCGAATCGCTACATGCTAAGGGCAAAACCCAATCACCTCCGCGTGTGTATGCCTACGGACAACTCGCTTTGTGGAGCATGACTAAAAAAGAAAATTTTAATATAAAAAACCTTCAAAATCAAAACACTAAATACATCGTCATCGCCAATCCCAAGACTGCCCCTTATGGTGCAGCCGCTCTCGAAACGCTCCAAAATCAAGGTATTTACGAGACCATAAAAGATAAGTTGGTGTATGGAGAAAGCATCTCACAAGTCAATCAATTTGTCTATTCCGGCACAGCGGATGTTGGCTTTACAGCGATGTCGGTAGTCATGTCGCCCAAAATGAAAAACAAAGGTTCGTGGCTAGCGATTGACCCGAAAAATCACGCTCCTATCCAACAAGGCGCAGCACTCATTCAGCGTAAAAATGCTCACCCCGAAGCAGTGCGTTTTTACGAATTTTTATTTTCAAAAGAAGCAAAAAAAATATTACAAAAATACGGTTACGTAACCCCGTAGCGCGGTACTTCCAGTCTGCGCCATATAAACGCAAAACACAAGCTGGAAGCACGTGCTATGATGGAATGGTCACCAATTATACTCACTTTCAAATTAGCGTTGATTACGACGCTGATTTTATTTGTCATTTCGATTCCGTTGGCGAATTGGTTGGCATTTACCAAGTCGCGGATAAAGCCTATTATTGAGACCTTGGTGAGTATGCCTTTGGTCTTGCCGCCCACGGTTTTGGGCTTTTATTTGCTGATTGCATTTAGTCCGTCGAATGGTTTGGGGCGGTGGTTGGATGAAGTGTTTGGACTGCGTTTAGTGTTTTCGTTTGGAGGCTTGGTTTTTGCATCTGTGATTTATAGTTTGCCCTTTATGGTGCAGCCTATACAGGCGGGTTTGAGCAATTTGCCGACTTCATTTCGGGAGGCAGCTTATACGCTCGGTAAGTCGCATCGCACGACTCTGATGCGTGTGCTATTGCCCAATATCAAACCCGCTTTACTGACGGGCGTTGTGCTTTCCTTCGCGCATACGATAGGCGAATTTGGCGTGGTGCTGATGATTGGCGGCAATATACCGGACAAAACGCGCGTGGCTTCGATTGCCATTTACGATGAAGTGGAGGCGATGAATTATGGTATGGCAAATGCGTATTCGCTGTTTCTTTTTGTGGTCACATTTGCAATTTTGTTGATTGTTTATTCTGCGAATAAATCGTCCGTAGCGTAATGCCTCCGGCTTGCGCTGCATTAGCTTTGCGGGTAGTATGCGGCGCAAGCGAGACGCATTACGCTACGGTGTTCACGCATTTTTTTTATTTATTTTTTGAAAAATTTAAACGAAAATATCACGAAATACAACGAAAAAAAAATCACTATCAACCTACAAAAAAAACTGCATGGCGCGGGTGGGGAAATGCTGTTGGATGTTCGTGCAGGAATTGAATTAGGTGAAATCGTAGCCTTATACGGCACATCGGGTGCAGGTAAGACTTCGACTTTGCGGATGTTAGCAGGCTTGATGCCGCCTGATAGTGGACATATTCAAATTGGCAGTGAAACGTGGTTTGATTCGGATAAAAAAATTAACTTTGCACCACAGCAACGCAGTATAAGTTATATGTTTCAAGATTATGCGCTATTTCCGAATATGACGGTACGTGCTAATTTGGAATTTGCCCAAGAAAAAAATATAGATAATAAACGGATTGATGAGTTAATTGAGGCGATGCAATTGGGCGATTTGCAGCATCAGTTTCCGACTAAACTTTCTGGTGGTCAACAACAGCGTGTAGCACTTGCACGCACACTTGTAAGGCGAGCGGATTTGCTTTTACTTGACGAGCCACTCTCTGCATTGGACCAAGCCACACGACAGCATCTGCAAGATTACCTTTCGGAAATTCATCGTCTATATAAGCCCACGATTATTTTAGTCAGTCATGATATTGGAGAAGTTTTTCGATTGGCACATCGGGTTTTGATGATGAAAAACGGGCAGGTTGTACGTGTTGGTTCGCCGCTTAAAGTGTTTGCTGAAGGCAATGAAAAACTGAAAGGGCGTGTGATTGAAGTGGACGAGGAAAGTGGTTTTGTGGCGGTTTTAATTGGTAATCAGGTGTTCAGAAAACAGATAGTCGGGCAATTTTTAATTGGACAAGAGGTGACTTTGAATGATTTTAATGTTGAAATAAAGTAAATTATATCAATCATGATGAAAAGATATATAGGTTCTGCATTTCGTAGAATCAATCAAATTGCAATCAATCAAAAGAGAAAAACTTTAAACGAAAATTATCCTGAATTACAAAAAGCATTTTTTGAATATATGTCTTCTTTTCATGAGGATGGTGGATTTCAATATTCGGTACAGGATATAAAAGTCTTACAATTGATGGATATTTTAGTTGAAAAAAAAGCTAAAAACATTGTAGAGTATGGTACGGGTTCTACGTCATTGGCATGTGCGTATTATGCCACACATCATGATGCAAATTATTTGGGTTTGGACGAGAGTAATAAATGGGCAACATTGAACTATCAAAGAGTTGAAGAGTTTATTCCCGATGTTGCAAATAGCCACATACTCTATTCACCGCGAATAGACAATTATTCGGAAGATATTTACTTTACACATTTAGAATATCAACCCCAAAAACATGTGGATTTCATGCTAATAGACGGACCGTCCTTTGACCTAAATGAAGACCACAAATTTAAAGTTAATGATGATTTAATCAAGTATCTTGAAAAAGGATTACCCGAAACGATTGTGGTTGACAATAGAAAAACAACTGTAAAATGGTTGAAAACTTTCCTAAAAGATACCCACACATGTAGGGAGTCAGCCTACTGGCAAGTAAAAAAGAAAATACTTAAAGCAGATAGCTTTAACTATTATTCTATTTTTGAAAAAATAAATTCCTGATAGTATCATAAGTGCTATTTAATTCCATAGATTTTGCGGTTTTTTTGCCGATTATTTTTATCCTCTACTGGTTTGTAGCGAATAAAAATTTGAAGGTACAAAACTTCCTGATTGTAGCAGCGAGTTATCTGTTTTACGGTTGGTGGGATTGGCGATTTTTGTCGCTGATTTTGTTTAGTACGGTGGTGGATTATGCGGTCGGGCTGCGACTGGCAAAAGAGGAAGTGTTGAGTCGCCGAAAGGTCTTGTTGGCGATTAGTGTTTTGGTCAATCTCGGCTTTCTTGGCTTTTTCAAATATTATAATTTTTTCCTTGATAATTTTGTTACCGCCTTCACCTTTTTTGGAGGTGAAATAAAAGCCAATTCGCTCAATATCATCCTGCCTGTCGGGATTAGTTTCTATACTTTTCAGACGCTAAGTTATACGATTGATGTGTACAAACGCCAACTCGAACCCACGCGAGATTTTGTGGCGTTTGCTGCCTTTGTGAGTTTCTTTCCGCAGTTGGTGGCAGGTCCTATCGAAAGGGCTACGCGCTTATTACCGCAGTTTTATACCCACCGAACATTTGATTACCAAAACGCCGCAGATGGGATGCGGCAAGTCCTTTGGGGCTTGTTCAAAAAGGTCGTTATTGCAGATAATTGTGCGGAATATGTCAATCTGATATTCAATAATTCGGCGGATTATTCGGGGAGTACACTGGTTTTGGGGGCTTTATTTTTTACCTTTCAGATTTACTGCGATTTCTCAGGGTATTCGGATATTGCGATTGGAATATCACGCTTATTTGGCTTCAAACTGATGAAAAATTTTGCCTTCCCATATTTTTCAAGAGATATTGCGGAGTTTTGGCGGAGGTGGCATATTTCGCTTTCTACTTGGTTTCGAGATTACCTGTACATTCCTTTGGGCGGAAGTCGAGGTGGAACTTCGATGAAGGTTAGAAATACTTTTATCATCTTCATTGTCAGTGGTTTTTGGCATGGTGCAAATTGGACATTTATCGTTTGGGGGGCTTTGAACGCGATTTATTTTTTACCATTATTATTATTAAAAAGAAATAGAAAAAATTTGGGCATAGTGGCGGAAGGACGATTTTTTCCTGATATAAAAGAAATCGTAGCGATGGGAACAACGTTTTCATTGACCGTATTGGCGTGGATATTTTTTAGGGCAGAAAACTTGACACATGCGTTTGCGTATCTTGGCGAAATTTTCTCTTTTTCTACCTTTGCGATACCTACTGTATTACCAATGAAATTATTTTTAATGCTCTCTGTTTTCATATTGATTGAATGGCTCGGCAGAGAAGGTGAATATGCTATCGAAAAACTCGGCTTGGCTTGGCGCAGACCACTTCGTTGGGGTTTTTATTATGCGATAGTGATGGCAATTGCCCTATTTGGCGGCAACCAACAAACGTTTATATATTTTCAGTTTTAATGCGTAAATTTCTTAGAGATATTCTGATTTTTGCTTTGCCGCTTGCAGTGGTGACATTCGTGTATGAGTACCCGATGTATGTGTTGGGCGAGACGATGCCGATAGAACGTGTGTTGGAAAAGCAAGAGAACGGCAGCTTGTTTATGCGAAAGTATTTGGGGCAGGAATTTAATACGTATAAAACAATGGGACTCGAAAAAACGCAACCAAAAATCGTGGTAGTCGGCTCAAGTCGCACGATGCAATTTAGGAGCGAATATTTCAAAGAAAAATTTTATAATGCAGTTGGTTTATTACAAAATCATCAGGATTTAGCTTATTTTTTAAATGAAGAACAATCAGCGGATTTTTTCATTATTGGTTTAGATTCGTGGTGGTACAAAAAAGACAATGTTGAGACGGCAAAAAGCTGGCTCGGCAAGGGTGGAGAGATAGTGAAAGGCTCGCAACGTTTTAATGCACTCAAACGTATCGTGGATGTATTTGGTGATACAAGAAAAACACGAATCAGGAAAAATATCGGTGCAAATGCCCAACTTGCCAACGGTGGTTTCAGACGCGACGGCAGCATGAAGGTTGATGATGAACGAGTGAATTTATTGCTGCGTGAAAATAAATTTATTGACACCGAAAATCCACCAATTTCTAAGCGAATTGCAGAGGGTTTGACTTCAAGATTTACGATTTCAGAGATAGATACGGCTGCCTTTCAAGCTACTATTGAACAAATCAAACAATTTGAGAAGATAGGTAAGAAGGTATTGGTATATTTGCCTCCTTTTACAAATGAATCTGTCGAAACATTCGCCGAAACGAAAGCGCAAAGTGCATTTTACGCATTTACAATGGAATATATGGCAGCCCAATTAGCGACTAATAATATTTCGTTTATACCCGTCGAACAACCGAATGATTATAAGGTAGATGATACTTTTTTTATGGACGGTATTCACCCTTCGGAGGTTTTTGTAGCCATGCAATTGAAGCGACATTCAGATAAATTTTCGGAAAAAATTGACAGAAACATATTAGATGGCATGGTGGCAGAGCGGTTTTGTGATTTGTTATTTGACCAAAAAGAAATCAATAATTGATTATGAAAGAAATACAAGGTAGTCATCAAGAATGGGACGCGATCTGGGATAAAAACATGGAAGGTGGGCAAAAACGAAAAATATTTTGCCAGTTTACCCGTGATACGCCGAAGACCATTTATGAGTTTTGGCAAAAATGTTATTTTGAGGATTTGAGCGAATTAATCAAAGGGAAAAATTATGCAAAATTCCTTGAGTTAGGTGCGGGTAAGGGAACTACCTCCATGTACCTTTCTGATAGCGGGATTGAGGATATTACAATGGTCGATTTATCAGATGCCGGATTTGAATTGGCTACTGAAAATTGTCAGCGAGAGGGTGTGAATCCCCCCAAAATGATTATCGCAGACTGTGAAAATACCGGATTGGTTGAGGAAGCATATGACTGTATTTATAACATTGGTTTACTGGAGCATTTTGAAGATCCTACGCCTACATTACGCGAAACATACCGCTTACTAAAACCGGGCGGAATGGTATTTATGCCAATTGTACCTACACAGCCATTTAGCCATTCCATAACGGCTCGTATGAAATATCATACCGTTTCCATTCCCAAATATTATATCAAAACTTTGCTGGGAAGAAATAAGAAGAAAAAATCAGATGGGATGGTACGGACGGATTATCAGGCAGATTTTTATTTGAAAATTTGCAAAGAAATTGGTTTTGACAAATTAAAGTGCATCCCCTACAACCCATACTGGATGGTGGTAGATGAGACATCTCCCAACTATCAAAAGGCTTTGAAAGACTACATTAAAACACATGACCAACGCAAACAAACTAAAGAATATCCATTGTTGAAAACGAAAAAAGGAACACAACTATGCCTATTGCTTTATGGCATTAAGTGAAAGAGAAATGAGTAAACTAAAATCAAATTCCCCTAAAGAAGACGCACCGGTCAAATCAGTCTTTAGCTCACTTGGTGTAGAGGTGATTCTCTTTCCGTTGGCTATTATTGTTGGTGCATTAATTACACGCTATCTCGGCCCCGCGAACAAAGGCATATACAGTTTTATATTACTCATCTATGGTGTCTTTCTGCCAATAGTTGTTGTAGGCAATAATGGTAGCACGCAATATTATTTAAGCAACAAACAATATCAGGTAAAAGATATTTTAGGAAGTATATTCCTAATGATCTTTTACTTTAGTATTTTAGCGAATGTAGCTATATACTGCTTGTGGTACATGGAATGGCTAGGTGAAACTGGGAGACTCATCACAAAAACACAAATCATCTGCATCCTTTTTACTGTTCCACCAGTTATTGCTAATCTATTTTTTCTAAGACTGTTGATGGGAACAGCCCAATTTGTATTACACAATAAAATACTCATCATTTTTCAGTTTGTACAAGCCGGACTTTTACTATTTTTTGCGTTTGGAATAAATTATGACTTGACCGGAATTATCATTGCCATACTTTTCGCCAAATACACTTACCTTATTATTCAATTAAGAGCTATATTAAAACACTTCCCAGTCCAGTTCAATTGGAACTGGGAATACGTAAAAAAATCACATACCTACGGGGCGCAATTGTGGATAGGAGAGGTCGTCCGTACATCCAATAATCGGTTAGACCAACTTATTATCGGATTCATGTTAGCTCCTGAGTTATTAGGTTTTTTCTCTATTAGTGTCGTTGTAGCCGAACTTATACAAAAAGCACCAAAATCAGTTATGCACGTTTTCTTCAATCAAATTACAAAATCTGGTGAGGGAAGGCGAAAAGAACTCTTTACCCGCATCCACAAACTTGTTTTCTGGATAACTGTACTCGGGGGTATTTTTATAATCATGTTTGGTTATTGGCTCATTATTTTAATGTATGGTAAAACATTTGAATACTCTTATACTATATTATTATATTATATACCGGGTGTTATTATATATATGTCCACTCGTGTCTTATTAGTATACTTTGCGGGTATAGGTGAACCAATAAAAAGTGCACAAGTTCATATAGTTGGCTTTTTGGTTGGCATACCCGCTTACATTATACTGATAAAAACGAGGGGAGTCATTGGTATAGCTATTGGTAGTACACTGATTTACCTTGCCACCAATATTTATGCGTTATGGTTGTATCAGGTAAATACAGGTAATGTATCACTGAATCTCTATCGAATGAACAAAGAAGACTGGCAATGGGTCAACAACAAATACCAAGAAGTATTCGCAAAATTAAAAGCAAAAATAGGGCGATAATTATTAGGATTATGATTCTGAGAGAGACCTGTTGAACTTTTTGGGGTCAAAAGAAGTGATATGTAAATGGGTATCTGAATTAGACTTTGGACAAAATAATTTCATGGTGACCTTTGGTCTCCGCCCGATATATGTAAATTAAGTTCAATATTTTGGGTTAAATCTATTCAAGTTGTTCAATTTTCTGCTTACAATTGCGCTGATTTTTATGTTTTCGC
>CALIZI010000029.1 GCA_938028705.1 uncultured Saprospiraceae bacterium
TAAATGTAAAATGTAAAAGTGTATAACGTGAATGTTTTTTAACAATAATTTGATTTTTAAAATTTTAAATATATAACAATTTAAAAATAAATAACTTCATGTCCTATCGACACTTTTACATTTTACATTTTGTGTTTTACATTTTACATTTTTCACCGCTTAATACACATGAGCGACCCCTTTTTCATAAAAACAAAAAAGACCACATCATATCAAAAAAAATCCGCATCATCCGCCAAATCTACAAAAATCTGCGTTCCATTTCTCTGCGTTTTCATTTCCCATTCCAAAACCCTATCTTTGTGCTTTACACGTAGAGACGCGATTAATCGCGTCTCTACCGTATAATTAATCGCGTTTTTATCGCATTATTTCCTATGAAAATATCCTATAATTGGCTACGCCAATACATTGATACCGATATGCCCGTCGAAGAATTGGGCGATTTACTCACCGAGATAGGCTTGGAGGTCGAAGGCATTGAGACTTTTGAGAGCATACAAGGCGGCTTGGCGGGTATGGTCATTGGCGAGGTCGTCGAATGTGGCAAGCATCCTGATGCCGACAAATTATCCCTCACCAAAGTCAATATCGGTGGTGAAGAACTCTCACAAATCGTATGTGGTGCGCCCAATGTAGCGGCAGGGCAGAAAGTAGTTGTGGCTACCGTTGGTGCGATGTTGTACCCAATCGAAGGCGAGCCATTCAAAATAAAAAAAGCCAAAATACGCGGTGTCGAATCTGCCGGAATGATATGTGCAGAAGATGAAATCGGACTCGGTAAAAGCCACGATGGCATCATGGTACTGCCTGATACTGTGCAAGTTGGTATACCCGCAGCCGATTATTTTAAGATAGAAAATGACCGCGTATATGAAATCGGCTTAACCCCCAATCGCTCTGACGGTACTTCGCATCTAGGTACAGCAGAAGATGTCGCGGCTGCCCTCAAAATCAATCACGAACATTCCGGCGCAGTTACCAAACCCGATGTCAGTGCCTTCAAAATTGATAATCACGACCTTCCGATTGACGTTGCTGTGGAGAATACAGCGGCTTGTCCGCGTTACTCCGGCGTGTCCATTCAAGGTATTAAAGTTGGTCCTTCTCCAACTTGGTTGGTCAATCGCTTGGCGGCGGTGGGTGTGCGCTCCACCAATAATGTAGTGGATGTCACCAACTTCGTTTTACACGAACTCGGTCAACCACTTCACGCCTTTGATGCTGCACAAATCACCGACCACAAAATCATCGTCAAAAACCTACCCAAAGGCACTATTTTCCAATCGCTTGATGAAGTAGAACGCAAGCTCTACGCCGAAGATTTGCTGATTTGTGATGGCGCATCCAAGCCCATGTGTATCGGTGGTGTATTTGGTGGATTGAAGTCGGGCGTGAGTGATGAAACGACAGATATTTTCCTCGAAGCCGCTCATTTCGAGGCACGTAGCTTACGCCGCAGTAGCACACGCCACCTCTTGCGTACCGATGCCGCAAAGGTATTTGAAAAAGGAAGTGACCCGAATAATACCGTTTACGCACTCAAACGTGCCGCCTTATTGATACAAGAAGTGGCAGGTGGAAAAATCGCTTCGGACATCGTTGACATTTATCCGCAAGTCATTGAAAAAAAGCAAATTACGGCAAACTATCACAATATCAATCGCCTGATAGGTGTCGATATTCCGAAAGATGAAGTGCATAATATTTTAAATGCCTTAAACATTGATATATTAGAAAAAAATGACGAAACACTCACTGTTGCTATTCCTACGAATAAGGCAGATGTGACACGCGAGGCGGATTTGATAGAGGAAATTCTCCGCATCTATGGTTTGAATAAAGTGCCGATGACGGGTACGCTCAATATTACGATGAATTATGCTCAAAAACCCGATGCCCGTCAATTGCAAAATACCGTCAGTGATTTCCTCTGTGCCAATGGCTACCACGAAATGATGGCAAACTCAATGGAGCAATCGAAATATTATAAAGATATTTTACCACTCCCGGAAACAGAATTGGTCTATATCAATAATACCTCGAATCAACACTTAGACCTCATGCGTCCGACCATGTTATTTAGTGGATTGGAGGCAATCAACCGCAACCAAAACCAACGCAATGCAGATATAAAACTCTACGAATTTGGTAAAACCTATCGAAAAACCGACGAAGGCTACCACGAAGCACGTCAGTTTACGATTTTCCTGACAGGGCAGCGCAAGCCTGAACATTGGATGAATAATGACAAGGCAGCCGCCAATTTTTATCACCTCAAAGCAATGGTCGTCAATATCCTTCAACGACTTGGATTGAGCGGCTACCAACAGACCAATATCGCTGACGATACATTCGCACAAGGACAGAAATATCACAGAGGACCGAGCGAATTAGTGACATTCGGAAGTGTCCATAAAGGGGTTTCTAAGAAAATGGACATCCGCAACGAGGTTTTTTATGCCCGTTTCAACTGGGATAACATACTGAAAGCCTTGAAGAAACATAAGGTGATTTTTAATGAATTATCAAAATATCCGTCTGTTCGACGTGATTTGACACTTATTTTGGATAAAAACATTAACTTTGTGGATGTAAAGAATGTTATACACTCGGCAGGTAAGCCAATTTTGCAAGACATGAACCTTTTTGACATCTTTGAAGATGAACAAAAAGTTGGTGCAGGTAAAAAATCTTATTCCGTCAGTATGACCTTCAGAGATGATAATAAAACATTGAAAGACAAAGAGGTGGAAAAGGTTATGAACAAGATTATGACCGGATGCGAAGGGAAATTGAGCGCATTGATTCGGAAGTAGTAGGAGTTAATATAAAATTGAATACAAAATTAAAAGTCATTAAAATGGCAAAAAAAATAAGCCCGTACAAAGCTGCGACAAACTATATGGGCAAAGCACGCAAGCAATTAAAAAAAGCCGGTGAAAAGAATGGTGCGTATAAAGACGTTGAAATGGTGCAAGAAGCATCCGATAAGGCTTGCGATGCAGTGTGTTTTGCGCTCAATGAATACCTTCGACAAAACGAAAAAGGAAAATTCAAAAAACCGAAAGGCATTAAGCAATATAGGAAACGATTGGCGAAACACGACCCGAAAATTCTCCGCCAACTCAACGTGGTCTATGATGCCCTACATTTGGTCGGTTATTCGTATGGTACGACCTCAAAGAAAATCATTGAAACAGGAATGAAAGACGCAGAGAAAATTATCAAATTGATAAAATGATACATCATGGTCAGAATTCTGAGCCCTTATGAAGATGCGATGCGTTATATGGAAAACGCAAAAGAAGTATTAAAAAAAGCCGACAAAAGAGACGGACAGTACAGCGATATCAAGTATGTAAAAATGGCATCGGGTACAGCTTATAGTGCGACTTTGTTGGCATTGGATGAGTATTTATTGCGAAAAGAGGGCGCGAAATTTAAAAAGCCAAAAAGCATTGATGATTACAGAATACGCATTGGGAAGCAAAATAAGAAGGTCTTGGATTGGCTAAATGCAATTTATGATGCACTACATCTGGCAGGATACTATCATGGTACGACTTCTTATATTACCATAAAAAGAGGCATGAGTGATGCTATGAAAATCATCGAATTGATAAAATAAAAAATACTTCAAAAATATATCCACTAAACTACTGGACTTTGGACATTGGGGAATTAGGAAATTCGGTATTAGGTATCCCGATAGTTATCGGGATAGCTATCAGGATTTTTATCAAATAATTATAAAATTAAATTAATTAAATATTTTTTAATTTTAATGAAAATAAAATATCTGATAATCAATTACTTACGATATAAAACCGAATATCCCAGTCGCCGAATTTCCAAAATATCCAAAGTCCACTAAACTATTAACAGATAAATTAAAAATAATTGTGTCATATTTACCTGAGAAATTAGACGAGATAGAAGCAAAGGTGAATCGTTTGATAAGGGAAAACAAACGGCTAACAGAAACCAATGCTGAGTTAATGGAGGAAAATAAGCGTTTGAAGTTTCGTATGGCAGAAGCCAAAAAAAGTAACGGAACACAGGTAATAACAGCCGGACTGACATCCGGCACAGGGAAAGAAGGTGCTGCCATAAACGTAGCACAACTCAAGGAAAAAATAGACAAATACACCGTAGAAGTGGAGGAATGTATAGAGTGGTTGTCTAAGGAGTAGCACTAATGGTCAACGGTTAATGTTTAACGATAAATATTAATCATTAACAGTTCACCATTCACCATTAATTATCATGGACGATAAAGAAGCCTTAAACATAACGGTATTAATAGCAGGCAGATCGTATCCTTTAAAAATCAAGGCGAGCGACGAACACACTATCCGCAAGATAGTCAAGGAAGTCAATGAAAAAGTCAGTAGTTTTCAGCTCACCTACTCACAAAAGGATAAGCAGGATTGTCTGTCAATGGCATTATTGACCTATGCCGTAGAGCTTCAAAAAGCCCGTCAATCTAAGATTGATAAAGATGTTGCCGATAAAATTCATCACATTGACAGCCTGCTGAATGCGGTCGTCAGTGCGTCCTGATATTTCTCCTTTTTTCTTTCCTTGAACTACCAAATTTTTTAAAAATTTGGTCAGTATTTTTATGTACAAACAATTTTTTGATAAACAAAATAAGCAAAGCAACGCGATAAATTGCGTTGCAAGCTACACCGATATGTAAGCAAGATAAGGCATAAATCTTTTTCACGCTTACGCTAACACAATAAAAAATAAGTAGAAATGGGATCAGAATTAATTATAGCAGCGATAGTTGCCTTGATAGCGGGTGCAGGAGGCGGCTGGTTTTTGGGACGCGGCAATACGCAGAAAAAGTTGGAAGAAATCAACAACCAATCCGACAATATTCTATCGGACGCACGCATCACCGCCAAGCGATTGACCGAAGAAGCCGAAAGCAAAGCCAAAGACTCTTTACGCAATGCACAATCCAAAAATGAGCGTATCAAGCAAGAAAAAATCTTGCAGGCAAAAGAAAAATACGTCAAACTCAAATCACAATTTGAGACCGATACTGCCAAGCGCAAAAAAGAATTGCAAGAAGAAGAACTCCGCATCAAAGAGCAGCGCGGCAACCTCAAAAACGAGCGACAAGAACTCAAGCGGGAAGCCGACAGTATCAAGGGGAAACTTGACAACATCAAAGCCAAAGACGAAGAAATCGAAGCCATCCGCGAGAACCTTGGTCAACAACTCGAAATCGTTGCCAAGAAAAAAGAGCAACTCGATAAAGCCAACGAAACGCACATTCGCGCACTCGAACAAGTGGCGCGATTGAGCGAGCAGGAAGCCAAAGAAGAACTCATGAAAGCCATAAAAGATAAAGCCGAAGCACAGGCGATGTCCTTTGTCAAAGACCGAATTGATGAGGCAAAAGTCACTGCCAACAAAGAAGCCAAAAAAATCCTCATACAATCCATACAACGCATGGCAGCCGAGCAAACCATCGAAAATACCGTCTCGGTTTTCCCGCTACCTTCCGACGACCTCAAGGGGCAAATCATCGGGCGCGAAGGGCGTAATATTCGCGCACTCGAAGCCGCTACAGGCTCAGAGATTGTGGTGGATGACACCCCCGAAGCCATCATTATTTCGAGCTTTGACCCTATTCGCCGCGAGGTCTGCCGATTGTCGCTTCAACGCCTTGTTGCCGACGGGCGCATCCACCCTGCACGCATCGAAGAAGTGGTCGAAAAAACCCGTAAAGAACTCGAAGCACAGATTATGGAAATCGGTGAACGCACCGTCATCG
Organism: uncultured Saprospiraceae bacterium; assembly: GCA_938028705.1. GTDB lineage: Bacteria > Bacteroidota > Bacteroidia > Chitinophagales > Saprospiraceae > JAHDEO01. The sequence goes on from CALIZI010000029.1 coordinate 5,795, forward strand.
AACTTGATATACACGGACTCAAAACCCCACTTGTTCGCATGGTCGGACGTATGCGATTCCGTTCTTCTTATGGTCAAAATCTCCTCAAACACTCCATCGAAACCGCCAACCTTTGCGCCATTATGTGCGCCGAACTCGGCTTGCCCAAGAAGATGGTAAAAATGGCAAAACGCGCCGGATTGCTTCACGACATCGGCAAAGTCACCGATGAAGAAACCGAACTTTCACACGCCATACTCGGCATGAAAATGTGTGAAAAATACGGCGAACACAAAGCCATCTGCAATGCCGTAGGCGCACACCACGACGAGGTCGAAATGGAGTATATCATCTCCCCGCTCGTCCAAACCTGTGATGCTATTTCGGGCGCACGCCCCGGTGCAAGACGCGAAATATTAGAAGGTTACTTAAAGAGAATCAAGGAGTTAGAAGACATTGCCCTCTCCTACGACGGCGTACAAAAAGTCTATGCCATGCAAGCCGGACGCGAACTCCGCGTCATCGTAGAAAGCGAAAAAGTCACCGACAAAAAAGCTGAAGAACTGTCCTTCAGTATTTCACAACGCATACAAGACGAAATGCAATATCCCGGACAAATCAAAGTCACCGTCATACGTGAAAAACGTGCAGTGGCATTTGCAAGGTAGTGATTGGAGTTTATAAAGTTTATGGAGTTGATAGAGTGATTAGTTAGAATGTAAAATCAACTTTATAAACTCATTGGCTCATGTAGGAAATCAGGTGGAATACAGGTTGATTTTTATTTTAAAGTGGGATAAAATAGTGATAATCAATCCTATAAGGTTTTCGAAAACCTTATAGGATTTGGGCTTGCTTCACATTCCACCTGATTTCCTACATC
>CALIZI010000030.1 GCA_938028705.1 uncultured Saprospiraceae bacterium
GAAGGGCTTATAGTCCTCGCTCATTGGCAATTGGCTCAACAGTTCTTCAAAGAACATGACATCCCCCCAGAAAAACTGGAGGAACTAATGGCTTTCTTGGAATAGGTAGTTATTTTTTTATCCGTAGTTTTCAAATAAAAAAAATATATAAACTGCGTGTGTGATGCGTTTGTTTGGGTCGGATTTAGTTAAAGATTTTGAAATTTATGATGATGTTGATTTAGGCGCGTAGCGACGGCACACTTTGTAACACGAATGTCTCATTCAAGCTCAAAAGGCGCATCGCGCCGACACCATTAGACGGTGATTTTAAGAGTGCCGCCGCTATGCGGCTTTGGAGTTATGGGTCAGTCGTTGGTTACAAAGGGTGACAGAGCTATGCTCTTGCAAAATTAACTCAATTCATCGACAAAAAAGTAGTCGTTACTCCACCTTCGCTCTCCCAACTTTATTTAACCAGAAAGCAAAGCGACCAATAAAGTAAACCCCAGCAAAGCACGAATGTTGTGTGTTGTTATTGATTTTCGGATAAAGCGGTATTGCCCGAAAATGGGGTCAGTGGTGGGGTGCTTTGGCTTTTAGGGAAAGGGCTTAAAGTAAGCGTTTTTTTCATAAAAAATAAAAAAAATGACCGGAATCAATATCTTCAATAAAGATATGATTCCGGTCAAATGTGCTATGGAAAATCAGGACGTGTTGCCCTTACATTTTAACTTGCGGGAAACTCAAGTCGTCGGGGATTTCACTCGACAGACATTTTTAAAATGTCAGGCGAGAACATTTAAAACAGCGTATCACGGCATTCCTGTACACTATCGAAAATTCCGGCTTCTACCAAGCCACGACATATTTTGACAGGTCCGTTGCCCAAATCCAAGCTCTCACATTCGGCAATGTCGCTTATCAAACCTAATTCTAATAAAATGTCACAGACAGGATTGTTGCCCTCTTCTTCTTCTTCTTCCTCTTCTTCTTCCTCTTCTTCTTCTTCCTCTTCTTCTTCTTCTTCTTCCTCTTCCTCTTCTTCTTCCTCTTCTTCTTCAGGGAATAGCGTAGCGGTACATTCCTCCTCGGTTTCAAAAACGCCGAGTGTTACTAAATTGGCACAGATAGATGATTCGTCGCCAAAATCCAAGCTGTCACAAGCGATGCTGTCTATCACGCCTAATTCGATTAAGAGTTCACAAACTTCCGAAATGTCGTCTTCCCCTTCTTCTTCCTCTTCGTCGTCAGGGAATAGCGTAGCAGTACATTCTTCTTCGGTTTCAAAAATACCGAGTGCTACTAAATTGGCACAGATAGACGATTCGTCGCCAAAGTCCAGACTGTCACAAGCGATGCTGTCTATTACGCCTAATTCGATTAAGCGTTCACAAACCTCCGCAGCGTCGTCGTCATCTTCGCTGTCGTCGGGGGTGAGTATGTCAAGACATTCTTGTGCCGTATCAAAGATACCTTCATCTACCAGATTGCGACAGATTTTGCCAAACCCACCGCGCAAATTGAGGTCGGCACAGGCAAGGCTGTCTATTAAACCCAAATCTACGAGGGTATTGCATACGGCTTCTTGGTCAGGACCGCGTAATTCTAATGAGGTCTGGTCTTCTACCAAGCCGTCTGTCATGTCTTGTTCGCAGGATACCACAAAGATGATAGCGCAAATGAATAATAGTTGCGCCAAAAATTTACTGAAAGTCATAGTCGTTTAAATAATTAAATGAAATAATAAAGTTTATTAGCCTTTTTAATCTAAAAGGGGTGTAATTCCCCGATGCTTGCATCGCAATGAAAATAATTTATGCCATTGCGATACCCCGTCTGCTTGCAGCGGGGTAGTTCATTCGGCATTTTAAAGTATTTAAAAAATGGCAATTTATGTATACTCGCGTTGCGCCGTCCAAAGACTTTCGATTGAAAATGTTTGGCGGGCATACACGTCCATTGTTCTGCGAAAATGGTGTTAACCATTTTCGGAACTTCGTAGGATTTACATCCTTTTTTCGTTGTAGCGAGTGTATTTTTTTGGGAAAAAGCCTGAGTATCTCAAAGGCAAGTGGTATCGTAGTGGTATAGGCAAGTGTGGTGGTGTATTCGTTTTGGAGTCAGATATCGGTAGCTTTTGGATGAGGTGGCAGGAAATTGCCACTATTGCGTGCGAGTTATGGGGCAAAATTATTGGCTTTTTGTACCCTTTGCAACACTAAAAAGTATAAAATCTTACGGGGTTAAATGTGCATTATATCGGTTAAAAAGGCTTTTATTTGCCGTGAAAGCGTGGTTTTATACGGTATTTTTGGAAGTTCTTTTTGATGAGAAAAATACAAAGTCAAAACAAATAAATCAAATTCCAATTGTCTTGAATAATCAATTCATCGACAACTAAAGTAGTCGTTACGCAACATTCGCTATCCAAACCTTAATTAACAAGAAAGCAAAGCGACCAATAAAATAAACCGCACCGAAGCACGAATGTTGTGTGTTGTTATTGATTTTCGGATAGAGCGGTATTGCCCGAAAATGGGGTCAGTGGCGGGGTGCTTTGGTTTTTAGGGGAAGGCTTAAAGTAAGCGTTTTTTTCCATAAAAAAATAAAAAAAAATGACCGAAATCAATATCAGTCAAAAAACTGATATGATTTCGGTCATTTTTACGATGTAGGAGTCGGAAATACCGACCTATAAAATAATTATATTCATTTATTCTCCTTACTTATTTACCGGATTATGGTAGTAGGACATCTTTACATTCTTGACGAGTTTCAAAAATTTCAGCTTCTACCAAGTCCTTACAAATACGTCCAAATCCGCCGCTCAATTCTAAGCTGTCGCAGTCTTCACTGCTTATCAAGCCTGCATCTACTAAGGTCTCGCAAGCCCTTTCTGCCGGACTCATTTCGTCATCGTCGTCATCGTCGTCTTCACCCTCTTCGTCATCATCGTCTTCACTATCTTCGTCGTCATCATCTTCACCTTCCTCGTCATCATCATCGTCGTCGTCACTGTTAGGAAATAGTAAATCACGACACTCTTGGCGGTTTTCAAAAACATCTGCCTCGACAAGGTCTTTACAGATTCGTCCAAATCCGCCCCTCAATTCTAAACTGTCGCAGTCCTCACTGCTTATCAAGCCTAAATCTATTAAGGTGTCACAGACCATGTCTGCCAGACTCATCTCTTCTTCTTCTTCTTCGTCATCATCATCGTCGTCGTCACTGTTAGGAAATAGTAAATCACGACACTCTTGGCGGTTTTCAAAAACATCTGCCTCGACAAGGTCTTTACAGATTCGTCCAAATCCGCCCCTCAATTCTAAGCTGTCGCAGTCC
>CALIZI010000031.1 GCA_938028705.1 uncultured Saprospiraceae bacterium
TACATTTCACAAAAACCTTCGTCAGACGAGTACTATCCCGCAAGCAAACTTAAACGGATAGCCTCCAAACATGCTCTTATTCTTCGTTTAGTTTCGCTATCAGTCTGGTCAGCATACTTCCCGTCCAAATCTTATATTGATAACCAAATTTACAATTTTTCCGCCAATTTTCAAACATTCTGACCGTACCGGAAGTCACATTTTTTTTGCAAACGAGTAAATAACCCTCTGCACCATATTGATGAATTAAGCCGGGAATATTGGTATCTGCCAGATCGGAAGGCGAAACGGAACGCTCATAAAACTTACACTGAACCACCCACTTACGTTCATATTCAACAAGAGAATCATTTGATTTGAATATTACCAAAAGGTCTTTGCCACCGTCTGCACCCTCACCTGAAGATTGTACAATAACAGTTTTTACACCATTTGAGGACATGATGTAAATGTCTTCAAAATAATGCCTGACTAAGTTCTCAAACTCCTGCCAATTCTTGATGTCTTCCAATGATTCATTCAATTTCATAGGATACTCATTCGGTAAAATAGTGTTAAAGGTAAGGCAGATAGTTCGCTTTTTCTTAATTTTGTCCAACGAAAAATATAAATATTTATTAAGTGTCAACAAACAACGCACATACCACCTCTCCCACGCAGAAAGCCTTACGCCGCTTATTCAAAAATAAACCGGCAATATTTGGTATGGTGGTCATTGCTTTGGCAGTGCTTGTGGCAATATTGGGTTATGCGATTACGCCGGATGCTACACCCAATGCCAATGACCAAGTCAATGAAGTCAACCTCAAACCGCCCGGCTTCAAAGTACAAATGCTCAAAGTGCGTAAGAACCGCGATATTCCAAAGCGCAGTTTTTTCACTAAGATGTTGTATGGTGCAGAAAACCCATATCGGCTTATTCCTATCAATAATTACGACATCGAAAATGACAGTATAAGTGTAGAGGTATATGCCGGAGAAAATATCAAAGGCAGTGCATCTGCTTTTCATCTTGCCGATGCGGTGTATCCGCTTTCCGTTACCAATCCGGGCATTGATTCAAATCTTGGTCAACTCACTTTTTCTACGGAAAATAACCAACAAATAACAACCAATATAAACGACCTCAAAAACCAAATCGAAGCTTCGCACATCTATACACATACCTACCGATTCGGAACGGACGGCTTGGGGCGTTGCCTGTTGAGTCGCTTGCTGATTGGGATAAGGGTATCGTTGGCTGTGGGCTTGCTTGCGGTACTGATTTCGCTAACGATTGGAATTACTATGGGCGCGATTGCAGGTTACTTTGGTGGTCGGGTAGATGATTTTATTATGCTGATTATCAATACGATGTGGTCTATACCGACTTTGTTGTTGGTTTTTGCATTGGTGCTGGCACTGGGGCGTGGATTTTGGCAAATCTTCGTAGCCGTAGGGCTGACGATGTGGGTGGATGTAGCGCGTATCGTGCGCGGACAGGTGATGGCTTTGCGCGAAATTCAATTTGTAGAAGCGGCAAATAGTCTTGGATTTAGCGATGGACGGATTATTCGACGACATATTTTACCCAATATTCTCGGACCTGTGATGGTGGTGGCTGCCGCCAATTTTGCGATTGCGATTTTGATTGAAGCAGGATTGAGTTATTTGGGCTTTGGTATTCAACCGCCTACGCCATCGTGGGGAACAATGCTTGCCGAAAATTATAGTTTCCTTTTGAAAAGTAATAATCCATTTCCCGCTATCGTTCCCGGATTGGCGATTATGCTAATGGTCTTGGCGTTTAATTTGGTGGGCAATGGTTTTCGGGATGCTTTGGATGTGAAAACGAAGTTGGGTTAAGTACCAAATCCCAATTTAGACTTATTTTGCTAATATAGTTTACTGGAATAGGTGTACTTTTTATTATTGTAGAGACAGAATATCAAATGAACGAAAATGTGTGTGAACGTTTTTGATTTGTGAATTGTTAATTTTATGATTAACTTGTGTAAAATTCAGTCATTATATGAACAGAGCATTAAACTATAATGGGTTTCAATATCTATACTTTCTACAAGATTGGTTAGATAACAGACTAAAGTTGCGTCAATCTGCGGACGAAGGTTTGAATGTGGCATCTGATAGTGAAATACCGGATTTTTTGAAGAATGCCACAGACGAGGAACTTAATTATCTCGCAGATAGTTCATCTAAATTCAGAACTGCTGTAGAAAACGCTTTACAGAGTAAAACTCCATTTGCCGATAATCTGGATAAACTTGCCAATCAAAGCAAAGAGTATCTTCAAGTAATAGGGTATTTTATAGACAAATATAAACCTGATTTTGAAAATTTATCTGATGATATTGAGCAACTCCAACAGGAAGTAAAATCAAAGTTAGCTAATCATTTATCTATCTCACTGTACGAAACAGTAAAAGAGTCGCTTAAATCTATATCAAAAATATATCAAGCTGATTTTGATATACTTGGGTTAAAAGATGATTACTATACAAAACGCAATAATATCAATTCTAAGGTGAGTAACATATATGAAAGAGATATTACTATATACTTAAAACTCTTCATTGATAATTTTGATACACCAATTTATAAATGGTCAGCATCCGCTTTTTCGCTATTTACTTTATCTGAGTATTACGGTAAATACGGTTCAGATAAAATAGTGCGTGAAATCTGCGAAGCGTTAATTGATAATGCAAATTCATACTTTGAAAATACTCAGATTTTGTCTTACATACTTGATTTGTATGAGCATGGTGAAAAAGGACTTAGAGAAGCTGAAAAATTTATAAAGCTAAGAGCAACAAACTCAACTCGCTTCAAAAATGTAATCGGAGAAAATACGAAAACTCTTATAGAATTAATCGAGGAATCAGAAAATGAATGGAGAAAAGAAGTTAGTTCAATAAAAAACATTAACGAAATCACTAAATATACTCAACTGACCACAAATGATTTGTCAAATATATTATCCGTTTCCGAAGAAAAATTAGAAGAGAGAGGATTACTTGAATCTAATGAGCATCTAACCAAATTACTGGGAGTTTATGCGAGAGGCTACGATATGTTTGAAAGAAGTGATTTTCAACATTGGTTGAAACACCCTAACCTAACATTAGACGGAAAAATACCTTTCGATTTGCTACACACGTCCGTAGGTTTGGAAGAAGTCAGTAACACAATAGGACGCATAGAGCATGGTATTCCTTTCTAATGCAATTTTACAGAATTACGGATAAAAAATATGCACGAGACCTAGAAGGTACGGGTGCAAAATTATATGGCGGACGCTGGAATCCTGTAGGACACGCAGTGCTATATACCTCTGAAAATCCAGCTATATCCGCTTGGGAAAACCTTGTATATTTCGATATCAATAAGCCCAAAAATCTCGTTCTTCTCACCCTTGTTTTGCCTGATGAAAAAGTCTCTATTCAGACTATTTTGGAAGATGATTTGGAGGATAATTGGAAAGAAAATACCATGAGAACCTACACGCAGGAAATAGGAAAAAATTGGCTTGATGCCAATGAAAATCTCATCTTGAAAGTTCCTTCTGCCGTCATCCCTCAAAGTCAAAATATACTCATCAATCCATTACATATAGATTCTACATTCGTGCAAATAATTGATATTCAGCCCTTTGATTTTGATAAACGGATACTTGATAAAATAAATCCCATTTAAAAAATCAAAAAAATAAAGTCTTATATTTTTTTACTTTATTTAAAGATAACTTTTTACACAAGCCCTACAACGAAGTTATTTTGTCAAAAAAATACAAAACATATCACATCACCTGCGGCAAATGCCAAACCTACCTTCTTACCTATCACAAATACGGTAACGGAAAAGGCATCGTCCGCTTGTATTTTCACCGGATTATGCAGCCCGAATCACTTATAAAAACACTGGAAAAAGAGTGGCGTGAAGTACCAAATCTGGCTTGTATTAATTGCGGAGAAATATTGGGCACACCCGATATTCAGAAAGGTAAAAAGGTATTTAAAATGCGGCGCGGCTTATTTCACCGGAAGTTGGTCAGGCATTAATTTCGATTATTTTTCAAAAAAAATCCAAAAACGTAACTTTAATATCGCCTTTTTCGTATCACACGCTACTATGAAAAGATGAATGAAAAAGGAATAGATACTACCCGACAATTTCATCTTAACCAACAATTTACAAACATTTCCTATTCGTTTGATTTATAATGAATTGATAAATTATTGATTAGTCTTCACAAAACGAATCAAGAGTCAACAAATTACGAATCACAACATACCCACTGTGTTTTCCTACCTTCTAAATTTTAGAAGCACCCTCTTTTTATTTAAATAAACTATAAAGTATTAATTATTAGTGCTTTATGCAGATTTTAGAATTAAAATCAGCTTGCATTTTATTATTTAGAATCAATTTTTTTTCATTATGAATGTTTATCGATAAAGAATTATGACTACACTTGCACAGCCTGTCGTCAAACCGCAAAGGAAAATTAAGGTTATTTACTACGGCGACCCGATATGCTCCACTTGTTGGGTAAACGAACCTTATATTCGCAAATTGTCGGTAGAATACAATGACTACATTGATATTGAACACCGTATGGGCGGTTTGTTGGAATCCATAGAAGCGTTCCAACGTAAGACGCAAAGCGTGTTTAAACCCGAAGAATTAAAAAATTTGTGGGATACGACCTCACAAGCCTCCGGTATGAATATGGACGGCGATATTTGGCTGGAACGCCCCATTGAATCTTCCTATCCGCCTTCGCTCGCCTATTATGCAGCTCAAAAACAGGGTATGGCAAAAGCCTTATTCTTTCTACGTATGCTTAGAGAAATGCTTTTTTTGAAAAAAAAGGATATTTCGCAAGAATATGTCATCAAACATGCCGCTAAAATTGCAGAATTAGATATGATTCAATTCATGCATGATTTTCATTCTACAGAAATACGGAACAAGTTTAAAAGCGATATTCAAGACAAAGAACGTTGGAATATAGAGCAATTTCCCACACTCATTTTTGTAAACGATATTGGTGAATGGGAAAAAATAGAAAGCGACGGAGATTATCAGGATTGGGAAAAAGCATTAGCAAAATTATCGCAACAACCTATTCAAAAACAGATTGCTACGTATGATGTATTATATTTACTTTCTCAAGTGGATTTCTTGGCTTCCAAAGAAATTGCCGTCATTCTTAGCAAAAGTGTCAAACAGGTAGAGCAAGAACTTGAAGTACTTTATCTAGAGGGGAAAGTCATTAAAGAAGTCTATTCGCACAGCAATTTTTGGCGGAAAAAAGACTCAAATTTTTCCATTATCCGACGAATAAATGATAGTTCTAAAGCCATTATTATCGGTGCCGGTATGGCGGGTTTGACGACGGCGATTAATTTGAAAAAAATCGGATTTAAGGCAAAAATTTTTGAACGAAGACCACCTGATGGTCGTCGCGGACTGGGTTTTTTGATGTTGAAAAATGGTATTGATGCACTGAATTTGATGGGATTGGGCAATAAAATTAAAAAAATCGGTAATTCCATTAATTATTTTATGGCATTTGATGTCAATCAGGAAATTATTGCTGAAAAGGACTTGGACGATTTTTTGGCACTGCGAAGAGGGGATTGCATAGAGATGCTGACTAATGAGGTAGAGCCGGAAGATATTGAATATAATAAAACATTTTCTCATTTTGAATATAATAAAAACGGCGAAGTGATAGGTGTAAATTTTAAGGATGGTACAACTGAATATGGCGACCTCATCATAGGTGCAGATGGGATACGCTCGGAGGTACGCCATACTTTATATCCCGATTATGAACTGGAACAAGTTGGTTATAAAGAAATCGTTTGTATGGTCGATTTGCCTGAATTACAAGATAATATACGTGATACATTTTTTAAATTACAAGATGATGACCTCGCTATGGGACTTGTACCCTTCGGACATGGAAAGTATGTTTGGTTTTTGCAATTCAAAACCTCGAAACATTATTTGAATAGCAATGATACTGAGCTCAAGCGTGAGTTTGTGACAAAAGCCATTCAACATTTTTCACCAACTTTTAAGCAAGTAGCCGACCTCAGCGATTTTTCACAAGCCTATTTTTGGGATATTCGGCGGATGAAAATGTTGCCCAAATTTCACAAAAACGGCGTTATCCTGATTGGCGATGCCGCGCATCCTTTAATCTCTCTGACCAGTCAGGGCGCAAATTCGGCAATAGAAGATTCGGTACTATTAGCTCATTTTTTAAGTGAATATCAATCTGTGGATAAAATGAAAAAATGCTTCAGCACCTTCACCGAATTTCGTTATCAAACCATTGATGGATACACCAAAGAAGGCGACGTATTACTCGAACAATTTTTAGGTGAACACCGCACCGATACTTATAAAGCACCATTTACACATGCAGACATCAACTACATATAATCAAAAATTATTTGACGATAAGTCAGTCAATATCAAGGCATTGCGAGAGCGTGCCTACAATTATCGTTGGGCAACACTCGACGAAGATGTGATTCCATTGACGGCTGCCGACCCTGATTTTCCGGTGGCAGAGGAGATTCGTCGGGCAATCAGTGATTACAGCCAAACTGGTTATTTTTCCTACGGACCGGCAGAGGGTTTACCCGTTTTTCGGGAAGCCATTTCGGATTGGTATCAGCGCGAAAAAAACGTGAGTTGTTCGCCCGAACACATCCTGCCCGTCAATAGTGCTGCCCAAGCCCTGTATATCACTGCCCGACATCTTTTGAAGCCCGGCGATGAAGCCATTATACCGAATCCGGTAGATTTTTTGTTCCGAAAATCCATAGAAAATGCAGGTGCAAAAGCCATCACCTGCAATTTGGATATGCAGACTGCCGAATTTGATTTGCAGGAATTGGAAGCTGCCATTACACCTAAAACCAAAGCGATTTTTATTTGTAATCCCAACAATCCGCTTGGTAAATTACTGCCCAAAGAACACCTCCGCGAAATCGGTCAATTGGCTTGCCAATACAATTTGTCTATTGTATCGGATGAGATTTGGGCAGACATTGTATATCCTCCTTACCAATTTCACAGTATCAGTGCTTTGGATGATGCCTTCGCCAAACGCACGTATATTATTTCGGGCTTATCCAAAAATTTTGGTCTCGCAGGTTTGCGTGTAGGCTATATTTTAACGCCCGATTCCGACAATTATCATGGCTTATACGCGCTCTCCAAACATGCCTCTACTGCCTACGGAGTGTCCACTATTTCGCAGATTGCAGCGACTACAGCTTTGAATGATTGTAAATATTGGTTGGATGCTTTTTTAGAACATTTAAAAGAAAATCGCATCACCGTTTTTAATTTTCTATCCGAACATTCTTTTTTTGAATGCCCTAGTCCTGACAGTACCTATCTCGCTTTTCCGGCTATCTGCCTGACAGATCTTGATTCGATGACACTGGTAGAAAAAATACACCAACAAGCAAGAGTAGCTTTGATTCCCGGAGCGAAAAACTTTTTTGAAAGTCAGGCAGAAGGACATATCAGAATTTGCTATGCAACATCACAAAATATATTAAATGAAGCATTTGAACGTATAAGATATTTGACGATTTAATCTAAGTACACCGCCCAAAAAGTTTATTAACTTTTTTTGAAATGTAAAGTGTAACTTGACAATGTTAAATTAGATTTTTGTTTACTATAAATAGGTGCTTCGGTCTGAATTTGACCTAAAACTCGTCAGACATTTTCAAAATGTCTGACGAGTTTTAGGTCAAATTCGGGGCAGATTTCCGATTTTAAGAATAAACATACTTTTATTTTTTTAATTTAACATTGTCAAGGTATAATGTCATTTCCATAAGCGATTATTTTTTTATTTTAATTAAAATTAAATACGTATTAATTTATTTTTTAATTAAAATTAACTAAAATTATAATTTATAAAATTCATTGAAAACCATTATTTAGTTATCAAAAAGTAGAAACCACATTATTCACGCTAATTTTGTTTTTAAATTAATGATAAAAATAATGTATTTGAAAATGGGCTAATGGAAATGACATTATGTCAAGGTAAAACAATAAATGTAAAATCCACGATATTCATCAGGACAAGTTGTAAAAGTGTCGATAGTACGTGACGAAACATTATTTATGATTTACATTTTTTTAAATTTAAAATTAATTAAATACAAAGAAATTTCTAATCCTGCGTCCTACAACTTTTATATTTTACATTTATTATTTTACATTTTATATTTATTTTGATTTATAAAGAAATTTAATAAACGATGTACTAACCTTTTAAACAGGCTATCATGACGCATAACAGGCAAGGCATGGGAGGGAGGAGCAAGCTTATGGAGAGTCTTTTCAATCGGAATGGACGACATGAGAATGTGCGTGAAATGTATAGTAATATGCTCAAATTCAGTCACTTTGCAATTGCTGTGAAGGATGCAAATACTGACCGTTTTGTTGATATTAATGATGAGTTTGTGACCTTATTTGGGTATTCCCGAAAAGAGATTTTAGATGAAAATATTTTTTTACTGTCACCCGAAAAAAATCAACAGGCAGCCATTCAAAGAAAGATGGTATTGCTTAATGGCGACATTCCCAAATATACCAGAACTATCAAGTATTGCAAAAAAAACAATGAAACGTTTTGGGGGCAAACGACTTATTCGGTCATCAATGCAGATAATGCTCAATACTTCATGATTAGTATTATAGATGTTACTGAGCAGAAGAATACGGAAATACAACTTTCTAAAAGCGAAAAGACATATCGACAACTTTTTGACCATTCTTTAAACACTATCGGAATATATGATATTGATAACCATTGTTTTATAGATTGCAATAAGACCTTTACACAAATTTATGGTTATGGAAAAGACGAAATCCATCAATTATCCGCACTTGATTTGGCTTGGGAAGAGGTAGATAGCAGTGACCCGATTTATCAGCAACGTTATCAGGAAAACATAGATAAACTAAACCGCAATGAGACGATTCGTTTTGAGTCGCTGCACAAATCGAAAATAGGAAAAAAAATCATTGTAGATGTTATTTTAATTCCATTTTACGAGACAGGAAAACTGTATATCAAACAAGTGACAACAGACATTACAGAACGCATCCAATCCAGAGAAAAACTCCAACAAAAAATGACTGAACTCGAAGAAGTCAATGTTTCGTTAAAAAAATACATTGAATCCAATTTGCAATTGGAAAACTTCGCACACATCACCTCACACGACCTCCGCGAACCGATTAGTACCATTATTTCTTTTTCTAAAATTTTAAAAAAGAAATTGAATGATAAGCTATCGCCCAAAGAAGAAAAGTATGTAGAGTTTTTGATAACATCAGGAACGAAACTCAAAAACATGATTGATGATATTTTGGCATTTTCAAAAGTCAATCAAGACAATGTTTCATTTGAAAATATTGATACTCAGGAGCTAATAAACGGGGTTCTCTTGGATTTGAATCAAATGATAGACGAGAAAAAAGCGATTATTAATATAGATAGATACCTGCCACAGTCCATTATAGGACACGCGTCATACATTTACCAATTGTGCCAAAATCTCATCAAAAATGCCATTAAATTCAGTAAATCGGGCGAAAATCCTGTCGTCTCAATACACTACAACTGTCTTGCCACGCATCACCAATTTTGCATTGAAGACAATGGTATCGGTATCGAAAAAGAATTTTTTGATAAGATCTTTCTCATTTTTCAAAAACTCAATCCAAATGAAAAATATAAAGGTTCAGGTATAGGATTAGCGGTCTGTAAAAAGGTAGTAGAACTACATGAAGGAAAAATTTGGGTAGAATCGGAAGTGGGCGAAGGTACACGATTTTACTTTACGATTGCCAAGGAACTTGAACAATAGAATAGTCTCAAAAAAATCATTTCTGTTTGAATTATCCTAACAAATTGTTTCATTTAAACATACAGATTTATTACCTTAGTGCCGAATACTAATTTTGAATTTGCACTTGAATTTACTATGAACATACTAATCAAAGATGAATCTGCCACCGGAAAAATTCTCAATGAAATCATGATTGCGGTAGAAAACGAATTGACGACTGTAAAAGAAATCATTGAAGCCCGCGTATATGCAGAGGTAGAGACATACAATCAAAAACTCCCCGAATATTTCAAGGGACTCGTACAACCCTCTGATACAGAGCGTACTTTGAATGGTTACAAACTTAACGCACCCCGAAAAATAGACCCCGAAAAACAAGCCTACGTTGCTTTAGATGCTTTTCAAAAAAATGGCTACTTCATCCTCATTGATGACCAACAAGCTGAAACTTTAGAACAGGAAATACTCGTCGGGGCAGATACTTCGGTGAGTTTTGTGCAGTTGACACCGCTTGTGGGCGGGTGATGTTTTTTTCAACTAAAAAGCGTATTTTTGTAGAAAATTAAATTATGCATTTACACTACAATTAAATAAACCGCAGGATTTGGAAGTCTTGCTGCCTTTATTGAAAAGGTTGGATATTTCTGTAGTTTCCAATTCAGATGAATCAAAGGATAAACCGCCGTTGTCTGAGTTTTGGGGTAGTATTCCTGATTTAGATACAGAAAAATTTGAAGAATATCTAAAAGAATAATTAGTATGACAGTAACGACCAGTTTTAAAACAATCGCTGAAATTAACCAAGTACATCCTGATTCATGGGTCTTATTGGCAAATCCGACCTTTGAAAAAGAGCAGGTACAAGGTGGTATTGTACTGCATCATGCCAAAGATAAAAGAGATTTGATAGAAGCGAGACAAAGCTTGGATGTTGAACAATATGATACCATAACATGCACATATACAGGTATTTACCCAAAGGAGAAAAAATTATGGACGGGGATTCACCGCAGAATAAAAGTGGAGTAAATTAGGAAAATAGCATATCCTTTCCCTGATATATTTGTCGTTTTTGTAGTTGATGCCCTTAGTATGGATAATGCTTTTTTATCATAAAAAACGTATTTTTGTAGAAAATTTTAATTATGCAAGTTACATTACATTTAAATAAACCGCAGGATTTGGAAGTCTTACTGCCTTTATTGAAAAGGTTGGATATTTCTGTGGTTTCAGATACCAATCAATCTAAAGACAAGCCACCTCTATCGGAATTTTGCGGTAGTATCCCTGATTTGGACACAGAAAAATTTGAAGAATATCTTAGAGAAAGTCGAAAAGAATGGGACAGACCTATATTTTAGATACCAACATTGCTATTTACCTTCTTAATAGTACGCTGAAGCCAGAAGACCACCCTGATTTACAGATGGCGACATCACTTTCATACAATCTTTCAATTATCACCAAAATTGAGCTACTTGGCTGGAAAACATCCGCTATGCAAGAAAGACAAATTGAAAATTTCGTCAACCAAGCAAACGTTATTAACTTAACCGATGCAATTGTAGATACAACAATACAGATACGCCGACAACGTAAAATAAAACTACCTGATGCCGTTATTGCCGCCACTGCCATCACCTACGATTGGGTATTATTGACTCGAAATGAAAAAGATTTTGAGCGAATAAGAGGTATTAGCTTAGTCAATCCTATGCCCGGAACACCTTGATAATCAATCACCTATCACTACTCACCAGTCACTAAATTGGCAAAAAAAAGAAAAAAGAAAACCACCGACACACCTTCCGACTACGGCTTATCAGAAGGCTGCAAAATCGTAACCTTCAATGAGTACGCCCTCGAATTTGAATTGATAGGCATCGGACGTAGTGCCACACGCTGGATCAAGCCGGATGGCAAGGTGCAAAAATCCGTTCCTGCCTTCATCAAAAAAGACCCTGATTTAGCCAAAAAATTAGCCGAAACCAAAGAGGCATTCAAAACCATCAAAACCGAACTCACCGCCCAACGCAATCGTATCGAGCGTTTTTATTTACACAAAACACAATTTGATTACGCATTTTTTAAAAAACAATATATCGAACACGGTTTATTAGTTTTTTTATGTAAAAAATTAATTTGGACATTTATTGAAAACGAAAAAAAGGAAACTACGGTTATCCGCATGAATGATATTTGGCAGAGGGCAGATGGCACTGAATTTCACCCGAATGACGAGATGAATGTCAGGCTTTGGCATCCAATACACAGCGATACTGAAGAAGTATTGACTTGGCGCAATCGCCTTGAAACACTTGATATACAGCAACCTATCAAGCAAGCCTACCGCGAAGTGTATCTCCTCACCGATGCCGAAATCAACACTCGCGTATATAGCAATCGCATGGCAGCACACATCCTCAAACAAGGTCAATTTAGCGCACTCACTCGCACAAGAAATTGGAAATATCGAATGTTAAATAACTTCGGCGAAGTTGACTGCGAAATTGCTCATATCAGTTTGCCGGAATACGAAATCACTGCCGAATATTGGATAAACAGCCTCTACGATGAGGAAGAAGAGGACGATTGGGATTTTACTTTATTACAATATGTCGTCACCGACCAAGTGAAATTCCTGACCGCAGGTGATAAGACGGTGGATATGGTTGATGTTCCGAAAATTATCTTTTCAGAAATCATGCGCGATGTCGATTTATTTGTAGGCGTAGCGAGTGTCGGTAATGACCCAAATTGGCAGGATAACGGCGGCTTGCCCCAGTACCGCGAATATTGGGAATCCTACTCTTTCGGAGATTTGACAGAAGTCGCAAAAACGCGCAAAGAAGCACTAACAAGACTACTTCCACGTCTGAAAATCAAAGATATAGCACGTATAGATGGACGTTTTTTACGAGTAAAAGGAAAAATCCGCGAATACAAAATCCACATCGGCAGCACCAACATCCTCATGGAACCCAACGACCAATATCTCTGTATCGTACCCGACCGCAACAAGGATGCGAAGGGCGATAAATTATTCCTGCCATTCGAGGGTGACAGGGGCTTGTCATTGGTATTGAGCAAAGCATTTCTACTCGCTGATGATGATAAAATTACGGATGAGACGATTGTGAGTCAGCTTAGAAGGGGGATGTGAAAACTTGGAGGTGTTCGATTAAAGTTATTCCGCAGCTTGGTCTGTTTCTCTGCTTTCTTTAACTTCTGAATGTGTATCCACAATCTTTTTATCTTTCAAGGCATTAATCTTGTTCAACATATTATTCCATTCATGCTCATCAATCATCACTACTGCCCCGTCGTCCGTAGCAATTACCGTTTCTTCACAATTTTCAATCGTTTGCTTAACGAGTTTCGGCAAATTTTTAATCGCTGTATTTAATGTAACTGTTATCATATTATTTTAATAAATATTTACTTGTCGCCATAATGCCCCCGGCAAGCAGAAATTAATACGAATTTGTTATCTTCATGGATAACATAAATCATTCTGTCTTTTTGATTAATTTGACGACTATATACTTCATCTTCATAATGTTTCAGTCGTTCAGGTTTACCAATACCTTCATGCGGTGTCTCGGCGATAGAGAGTATCAAATCAAGACACTTAGTATAGCTCGGTTTATTATTTTTGCGAAGCCACCTCATATCTTTGATGGCTTTTTCATCAAATAGTATTTTGTAGTTCATGGACTTCTTCGGTTACTTCTTTAAGGGTCATCAAACCTTCAAAATTACCTTCCTCAAACCTCTTTAGTGTATTAAGAAGTGCTTGCATATTCCGCTTATCCCTCATCACCTCAATATGTGCCCACATATTATTCCACTCCTTTTGATCTACCATAACAACTGCCCCATCGTCCGTAGCAATGATTGTTTCTTCTTGATTATCAATAGTTTGTTTAATCAATTCCGGTAAATTTGCCATTGCTGTATTTAATGTAACTGTTTTCATAAAATTATTTTAAAATGAATTGTGTGTTAAATTTCGCGTATGCAAAAATAATACCCAACAACTTGATTTTTCTTTAAAAATAAGAACTTTTCCGCTATAAATCCACTTTTAAAAGTAAAAATGTTTCAACTTTCCGAATTAAGATTTCACATTATTATTTAAAAGCATGAATGAACAGAAATATCAGTAATTTTGTTGCAATACAATATTAAATCCTATAAATTTGACGTTTTAAAATGCCAACTTGATTTACAAAATATTGTAATTCATAATTACAAAAAACTATGAACTATGAACCGGCAACTATGAACTGATAGCCGATTATTTAACTTATTGAAAAAAAATATGATGAAGACTATATATAAAATTATTTTATTGTGCATTGTGGCTTTATCCATGCTACAATGCGGTCAGCGAACCAACTCGCAAGCAGAGAAAATAACGGGTTCTAAAATAAGCGGTACACTCGAAGGTGCAGCCAATCTGCAAGTACACCTCGACCAATTGATGCCTACCAATCAACTCAATTCTATTGGGGTAACGACCGCAGATACGAATGGTGATTTTGCTTTGGCATTGGGCAATTTGCAGCCGGGCTTATACCAATTTCGTATCGGGCAACAAGCCACTCTGCTCGTATTGGAAGGTAAAGAAACTGATATTCAAATCGAAGGAAAAGTGACGGATTTGGGCAGAAATAAATATACCCTTACAGGGTCGAAGGAAGCAAATATTTATAAATCTTTCATTGGTCCGCGCATACGGCAGCGGCTGCCTGTCGGAGAATGTAGAACTTTTATTGATACCACGAGTAGTGCTATGGCAGCTATGTTTATTGCTTTTACCCAACTCAAAATAGATGAAAATCAGCAGTATTTTGATAAAGCCAAAGCCAAATTCAGGGCGCAACATCCACGCTCGCCATACCTCAATGATTATGAGACGATCATGCAAACAGCCCAAGCACAAATCGCACAACAGAAGGCGCAAGAACTCATCAAAGTGGGGGAAGTCGCACCCGACATTGCTCTCCCTTCTCCCGATGGGAAAGTGTATAAACTCTCTGATTTACGTGGTAAAATCGTGTTGATTGATTTCTGGGCGAGTTGGTGTAAACCATGTCGTTACAACAATCCGAAATTGGTCAAAACATACAATAAATACAAGGATAAAGATTTTACAATATATAGCGTTTCGTTGGACAGGCAGGGGCAGGAAGCGCGTTGGGAACAGGCGATTAAGCAAGATAATTTGGTGTGGCCCTATCACGTCAGCGACCTCAAATTTTGGCAATCCGCTCCCGCCAGAGCTTATGGCGTAAAAGGCATCCCCAAGACTTTCCTGTTGGATAAAGACGGTAAAATTGCCGCCATCAACCCAAGAGGAGAAGCCGCCCTTGAAGCTGAAATTAAAAAACTACTTTGATAATGGTTAATGATTAACGGTTAATGATTAATGGTCAATAGTTCGCGGATTAATGGTCAATAGTTCGCGGATTAATGGTTATTTTCGCTACGCGAAAATGTTACTCGCGTTAGTAATTAACCATTAACCATTAATCATTAACCATTAACCATTAATCATTAACCATTAACCATTAACCATTAATCATTAACCATTAACCATTAATCATTAACCATTAATCATTAACCATTAACCATTAATCATTAACCATTAACCATTAACCGTTAACCGTTAATCATTATTTCTATCGTAAATTTTGCTTGTTCGCGTTTTTGGGTGGGTATTTTCCAGAAACCGTCATACCTGATATATTCGGGCAGGTATTGGTTATTGAGTTTGGTGAGTTTGACATTCATCGTCACATCAAAATCGAATAATGCGCCGTAATACGCCACACGATAATTGCGCCCGATGACTTGAAAGGTCTTTTTTTCAAAAAATGTTTCCAACGATTTTACGACTGTCTTGCCTTCTTTTCTATCCACAAATTCGGGCTTCACATCCACACGAAATACATAACAGGGCATATCACCCTGATACATTTTTGAGTTAATCGAATAGTCGTAATATTGCGTCATTTTCTCTTCAAAAATCGCTGTCTTAGCACCAATAATCGGTACATCTACTTTTTCTCCGGGCTGAAAAATGAGCTTTTTGAGTTGTGCCACATACTTTGCCATTCTGCCATCGGCTTCATCTTCGGAAGGTGTGGAAGTGCGTGTTTCGCAGGTCTTTTCTTTCGTAAAAAAAAGTCGCTCATACATTTTTGTGGTGTAGTAGCGCGGTTTTCGATTTCTTTTATAATATTTTCCACTAATGTTTTCGTCTAAAATATCCATAGTGCGGCAAGTCAGCTTGCCTTCGGATTGGGTGTATTGGCGCGTGGTGCTGTGATATGCAGTTATAATGTTGTCGTTTTTATCATAGAAGGTGATGTCATTTTCAGCGTCATAATTGATAAAACGCAAATTGCGAAAAGCCTCATAAAAAGAGGAATCCGCTCGCACCATATCAATAAATTCTTGAGTATTAAAACCACTACGCGATGCTGTAATGACGACCGAATCAAGATAAATAAAACGTGAAAAATCGAACTGTGGAAGGCTGTCTTCTTGTGCTTCAATGCTTGGTGAAAGGAGGAGTGCCAATGCAAAGCAAAGTATCTTTTTCATATTGATTGGTTGAACGGTTAATCAGTTGAATAGCTAGTAATCAGGTCAATTCGCTTTGTCGATATTTTAATAAAAAAAATATTTTATAATATTTTTTATTCTGAAAATATTTGAATTATAAATTTAATTTATTTTAAAATAATAAAAAATATACCTAATTACCTGTTCCATCATTCAACTAATTAACCGCTCAACTGATTCACTCACCTCCATTTAATTCTTTTGCTGCATACCATTAATCACTCTATCGAAATAATTGCTGGTTACTGTAGAAACACTGATAGAATTGTCTATACGATATTGATTCAAATCAATCCAATGTTGAAGATTGGAAGGTGTAGATTCAAAGAATCTATTGAACTCCTTATCTGTAAATGTCGTGTTTAGAGAGGTCTCAGACAATTGCTTTAATTCAGTGGTAATGGTATTCCAATTTTCCAAAGCATTTTGAGCTGATAAGGCTGAGAAAAAGCATACGCAGCAACAGATTAAGACTAACTTTTTAATGAGTTTCATGTTAATATTTTTTTTATTTTAATAATATTTTGTCAAAAATGACAGATAAAGTTAGCACCAATTTTTTAGACTACAAAAAATATACGTAAAAAAAACCGCCTTCGCGGGTGAGCGAAGGCGGACGGGAAGGAGTTTACGCTCCTTTAAGCAATGGTGGTTCTAAAAAAGCTTATTGTACTGTTAGGACTTCATCATAGTGAGTAATATAGTCTGTCAGTGCGTGAGCATTATTTGTTCGAACCCTGTTAGTGGGAGTTATGACTGTTCTGCTAAATACCTGTATATTTAAATGTAAAATGTAAAATAATAAATGTAAAATATAAAAGTTGTATAACGTGAAACTAATGCGATTCTTTTCTATTTTATTAATTTTCAATAATTTAAAAATAAAAAAAGCTAAAATGTTTTCTCGCGTACTATTGACACTTTTACATTTATTATTTTACATTTTACATTTTACATTTCAAAAAAAGTGTCAACTACTTTTAAGGGAGATTAAATACTTGTATGTTTTTGTATAGTGGCGTAGAGTTTTTGGGGGTTGAATGGTTTGGTGATGTAGTCGTTCATATCCACTTGATAGACTTTTTCACGAATTTGCATTTCGGCAGAAGCAGTCAGCGCAATAATGGGTATTTCGGTGTACTGTGTACCGAGTTGGCGGATAGCTTTGGCAGCTTCAAAGCCGTCCATGACGGGCATCTGTAAGTCCATAAGTATGAGGTCATATTGTTGTACTTGTACTTGTTGGACTGCGATTTGTCCATTTTCTGCCACATCTGTCGTGACACCCCATTTCTTTAAAAATTGGGTAGCTACTGTCACATTTAGGTTGGTATCTTCTACCAAAAGTACACGGAGTCCTCTGAGGTTGGTCTTGGTTGTAGGAGCGGGTGGTGCTTTGCTTATTTGTTGTATGGTTTTACGCTTTCCGAAAAGGAGTTCAAAGGTAAAACTTGTGCCTTCGTCGGGGGTACTTTTAACCTTGATACGGCTGTTTTGAAGTTTGATTAATTTTTGACTGATACTGAGTCCGAGTCCCGTACCGCCAAATTTTCGGGTGGTTTCGAGTCCGGCTTGTCCAAAGGGTTCAAAGATAGTGCGGAGTTTGTCGGCAGCGATACCGATACCGGTATCGCTGACTTCAAACTGGAGTTGAATACTGTCTTTATTGGTGTTACCAGTTGTTTGAATGTTTAGGTTCACGGAGCCTTCATTCGTGAATTTTATGGCGTTACCGATGAGGTTGGTTAATACTTGGGTGAGACGGGTCGGGTCACCGATTAGCTTAGTAGGTACATCTGCTTGTTTACTGACATTTAATTGTATATTTTTCTTATTGGCAGTTATCACGAAGGAGTGTTCTATCCCTGCAATGAGGGTATCAAGATTAAATTCAATATGTTCAAAGCGGATTTTTCCTGCATCTATTTTGTTGATGTCAAGTACATCATTGATGAGTGACAGGAGGTTTTGTGAAGCAAATTTGAGGGTTTTCAAGTTGCCAATTTGTTCGGATTTGGGGTCATCTTGCATCAATAGATGTGACAGCCCTATGACAGCATTCATAGGTGTTCTTATTTCATGCGACATGGTGGATAAGAACTGCGTTTTGTTGGCAGCGGCAGCTTGGGCTTCGTCTCTTGCTTGGATAAGTTCTTGTTTGGTGATTTCACGCTCGTAGGCATGCGCGATGAGGTTGGAGACGGTTTGGAGCAAATGGACTTCCGATTCTTCCCAATCCTTGTATTTAAAACAAGTATCAAAACCAATAAATCCATAATAAGTATTGCGGACAAATAGTGGAATGATAAGGATAGATTTCACGCCTTGTTGGGTGAATATATCGGCATAAGGTTGCGACATATCACTCATACTTCCGACTGATATACGCTCGCCGGAAGAAAGTTTTTCGCAGCACGACATCGCATTTCGGATAGCGTGACCGAAACGTTCAGTATCTATTTCTGCATTAGGTATCGACCATGCAAATTTATTGACAACATTCTTCTCCTTGAGATTCGTCTCAAAGATATAAATTCTGTCCAATTCAGCATGTTCGCCCATTTTTTGCAGGGCATCGCTGATTTGTGCATCAAAATTTTCGAGTAAATTGAGTGAGCAGGATATGTCTGCGAGTAGTTTCTGTTGCAAAAGATTTTTTTGCAATTCGTAGGTACGACAGTCTATTCGCTGTTCCAATACGCAGTTAGTATCGGTCAAAGCCCTGTTAAGTTCATACAGTTCGAGCGTCTTGGCTTCAACCAGATGTTCCAGTTGCTTTTTAGCCTCTCGCTCCTGCATTAAAGCATAACGGATAGAGTTGAGTTCAGTCATCGAATTCACATTTAGAGGTCTGATAGTCATAAATCAGTTATTTTGATAAACAGTAATTTTTTTCTGAATATCAATGTCCTCTTCTGCTTTGACGAGCAATTTAAATAGCCTTTTAATTTACTCGTTGCAAATTCGTTTCTTAAACTTGTAGTGGGCAAGTTTGATAGATATACGTTTTAGCCTTTGTAATTATCAAACTTACGAAGATTATGTTTCCGCTTGTATTGTACGAGACTAACATTCAGATTGTTCGGAAAATATTTGACTTTTTTTGAAAAAGATAGACAAGAAACGATAAAAGCCTTTGTAAATCAATGACTTACAAAGGCTTTTTATTTTGTGGACTATCCATTTAAAGTTAGAAAAGATTATAATTCAATTGATTGCAAAAAACTATGAACTATGAACCAACAACTATGAACTGATAGCTTGTGGTGAGTCATACTGGATTCGAACCAGTGACCTCTGCCCTGTCAAGGCAGCGCTCTAAACCAACTGAGCTAATGACTCTTTGCTCATGCGGACGCAAATTTAAGGTATTTTTTTCCCACAATTAAACTTTAAATGACTTTTTTTATTAAAAACAGAACGCAATAGCACGCAGTTTTTTTCGATAGTATGCAGTTTTTTTTTATTTTAAAAATGCTTTTATCTGACTTTCCTCCCAAGATACCCACTTTAGGTTTTTCAAACTTGCCGATACAAAGCCGTCGCCTTACCCCGTACAGCTGTCGGGGTTCAGGTATCCATATTCGGTTTTCACTCCATCGCTAAATATGTGGATAGTCGAAGCCCGCTCTTAGTGTACAGAAAGAACTGCCAAAAACACGAGTCTTGGATACTCAACGCAAGCTGACATTTCGCTACTCACGCATCATCTTTTCAAACTTTTGTTCCAACTCTGTCATCGGATATCGCGCCACCAATTCATACACAATCTCACCCACTTCGGGAATTACTTTTTTGGAATACACCAGCCCGATTCCCTTTGCATAATGCTCGGTGGCAGTCCATTCCAATACTTGTCCGCCTTCGGTATCGTGGTCTGCTTCTATTTTGTCGCCTATCTTGAATATCGCACAATCGTATTTTTTTTCTTTAAAATCGCATGATGTAAAACCGCGAAAGGCGCGTCCGCGCGTGAGTATCGTCGAAGCATCAGGGTCAGTTTTGCTACGCCATGTCAATATATAAGGTAAGACCTTCGATTCATCCGCTTCAAATAAAAACGCCGTTCCCTCCTTTATCTCCGCTTCAATATCGTAGCGAGTGCCTTCCTCGTCGTACTCATACAGGCGCACATCTTCGGTTTTTACACCATTACTGACTACCCTTTCCCGTACCATTTGTTCAATCTCCAATTCGTGATTATAAAACACCCCGACCAATGCCTCTGTACCGTCTTCGCCCACCACCTTCCGATAGTACCAATAATAAGGTGGATGTTGCACACTATCCTGCAAAGGCGAGCGATACTCATATACTAAACCTTCCGCGAGGTCATCCACAGGGTAATAATAGGCTTCCAATGTCGGGTCATCATTACACGCCAATGCACAAGCAACTGTCAAAATGCTATATAAAATCCTTTTCATCTGTCAATTTTACGCGAAGATACACGCTTTTTCTGTCATTTTGACGTTTAAATGGCTGTGGTATGGTATGTGAAAAAAGGTAGGCATTATTTGTTTTAATGAAATTAAAATAATTATCAAAATTTGATAATTTTAATTGCTTTAGCCTATAAAAAATAGTATTTTTGTGTAAAATTTCACCTAAATCCAAATGCAAATTTACCTACTTGAAACTCAAACAGGAAAAAATGTACCTGCACTAATTTTAAAGGCAGAAAGACAAGATATGCCACTCAAAAAAGATGGTTGGAATTTTACGTGGAGAAACTTATATAAAGATAGAAATGCCGTTTTCTATAAACTTGTGTTAGAAGAAACACCAAATATGGTAGAGGGTCTTATTATGATAAGTCTATTGAATGAAGAAATGGTTTATCTTAATAATATTGAATTGGCACCTCATAATATTGGAAATGGAAAAAGGTATGACTACATAGCAGGATGCCTGATAGCTTACGGGTGTATGCACGCACACGAACAAGGAAAAGGGAATTATCATGGTTATGCTTGTTTTGATAGTAAAACAGAACTCATTGCCCATTATCGGGATAAATATGGAGCTGAACAAACAATAGGACAACGCATGTATTATTCTCCAAATACAGGGCTTAAACTTGTAAAAAAATATCTGAAATTGGATTTAAAAAAATAAAAACATGGAAGAAAAGTTTTATTTTAAAGACACTCGTATTGTTGGTACAGGTAAACCGATTGATACTACCACAGAAGAGTTTAAGCAGTTTGCGGCAATTGTAGCCGAACACTCAAAAAATAGAACACCCGAACAGAAACGTGAAACAACTATATTTACGATTTATCTGAAAATATGGAACTACATGCAACAAGAAAAACCAGAAAAAATTATCAGTGCAGGCGAGTTTTTAGCCATGTTTTTAAAGGAATTAAATATTAAAAATAAATCATTTGCCAAATACATTGGCTATGAAGAATCCAATTTAAGTGCATTGTGTAAAGGCAGACGAAAAATCAATATTGACCTCGCCCTTAAATTGGGAAAAATATTTGATATGAAACCTTCAACTTGGCTCAATATTCAAAGTAAAAACGACCTCCTCAAAGCTGAACAAGAAAAC
The DNA here is from genome assembly GCA_938028705.1 of uncultured Saprospiraceae bacterium. GTDB lineage: Bacteria > Bacteroidota > Bacteroidia > Chitinophagales > Saprospiraceae > JAHDEO01. The sequence goes on from CALIZI010000031.1 coordinate 22,108, forward strand.
ACCAACAAATACAAGGACTACAAATTAGCTGATTTATTTTCTGAAACCGACCTTAAAAAAGCCGTCTGAATAAACACCACAAAACAACTTCAAAATGAATCCTTTGTATAACACAATCAAAAAAAGCAAATTCATGAATATCGTAGTGGTATTCATTAGATTGTTAATTGGTTTTGCATTTATTCCTTCCGGCTTGACAAAAGCCATAGGAGAACGATTTACGCGACTTAGTACGGATACACAAATCGGATATTTTTTTGAGGCAATGTATCAAAGCGGAGGGTATTGGTATTTCTTAGGATTCTCTCAACTCATCGCTTCATTTTTGCTCATGTCTCAAAGATATGCCACGATAGGAGCGGTGATGTACTTCGCCATATTGAGTAATATCGTCGTCATTACCATAAGTATGAATTTTACCGGAACATGGATAATCACCTTGCTGATGCTTTTTGCGACATGTTCTTTATTGGCTTGGGATTGGAATAAAATCCAATATTTGCTCAAACGTGATAATTTTCAAGCACAAGAAAATACCATAAATGAAGTCATCAATATGAAAATGTGGAGTATAGCCGGAACGCTGTTATTCTTCGCTACGCTCCTTTTCTTTGGCATCCTTACGTTTCCATCCAACTTTGGGCAATTGGCAATAGGTTACGTTGTCATTTCATTGAGTATTATTATATTCAGCTTGATTCGGGAATTAAGACCCCGACAACAAACAGATTAGACGTTTAAGAGTAGAACCTTGTCTGCAATTATTCGTTAAATCAATATCATTTGTTGACAATATCGAATTACTATTATAAATTTTACGGTATTCAGAAATTGTGAATTAAAAAGAAAAAGACCTTAATAAATAATACCTCCTAAACCTCAACGAACTTTATTATCTTTGCACTCATTTTCAAATTTGCCGCAAGGCGAATCATAAATTTAAAATAAAAATAACAACAAAATATACGGTCAGACCAAGCCGACAAATCCCCTGTTAGTCGTTCATCGTTTGCCGTAAACCGTTCAGAAATATGTTAAAATTTATTACCGATAAGGTACAAAAAATGTTTGGTACAAAATACGACAGAGACGTAAAAGAGCTCATGCCGTATGTAGAAGCCACCAAAACCGAATACGCCAAACTCGAACACATCTCCAATGACGAGTTACGTAACAAGACACACACATTTCGCGCCCGTATTTCGGAGCATTTGGAAGGTATAGATGCCGACATTGAGCAACTCAAAACCAACGCCAACGAAGAGAGTGATTTTGAACAAAAAGAAATCTTGTTCAAGGAAATTGATGAGGTCGTCAAAGAGCGTGACAAGCATCTGGAAGATATTTTATTGGAGATATTGCCCGAAGCATTTGCGGTCGTCAAAGAGACTGCCCGACGCTTTATGAACAATACTTCTCTCGAAACCACTGCCACCGATTTTGACCGCGACCTTGCCGCCAAACGCTCTAATATGACCATAGAAGGCGACAAAGTACATTGGGCAAATAACTGGATGGCAGCAGGTGGAGAAATCACTTGGAACATGCTGCACTACGATGTACAGTTGATTGGTGGTGTCGTTTTGCATCAAGGTAAAATTGCGGAAATGGCAACGGGTGAAGGTAAAACCCTTGTCGCTACATTGCCCGCTTATCTCAATGGCTTATCAGGACAAGGCGTACACATTATCACCGTCAACGACTACCTCGCCCGACGTGACTGCGAGTGGATGACCCCCATATTTGAGTTCCTATTTCTCACCATAGATTGCATTGATAAGTATAAACCACACTCTGCCGAGCGTGTTGAGGCTTATGGTTGCGATATTGTATATGGCACAAATAACGAATTTGGTTTTGATTACCTCCGCGACAATATGGTGCGTAATCCCGACGAACTCGTACAGCGTAAACACCACTTTGCCATGATAGATGAGGTGGATTCGGTATTGGTGGACGATGCGCGAACACCACTGATTATTTCCGGTCCGGTAGAGCAAGGCGAAGAGCAGGAATATATACCGCTCAAACCGAGAGTCGAGCGATTGTTTGCCAAACAAAAAGAACTTGCCGGACAGTACCTTGCCGATGCCAAAACCCTTATCAAACAAGGCAATACAGGACACGAAGAAGGCGAAGGCGGACTGGCACTCTTCCGTGCTTTTAGGGCATTGCCCAAGAGTCGTCCGCTCAACAAATTTCTCAGCGAACCCGGCGTGAAAGTCATCATGCAAAAGACCGAATCCTTCTATATGCAGGAACAGTCCAAGCACATGCACCTTGCCGATGACCCGCTCTATTTTACCATAGAAGAAAAAACTAATTCGGTGGACCTCACCGAGAAAGGCGCAGATTATCTGGCTGCAAAAGAAGCTGACCCCAATTTCTTTGTCATGCCCGATATTGGTTCGACCATTATAGAAATAGATGCCGACGAGGAAATGACCCCCGAAGAAAAAGCCACCGAAAAAAACAAACTCATGCAGGATTTTACTTTGAAATCCAAGCGTCTGCACTCCATGAAACAACTCCTCAAAGCCTACACGCTATTTCATTTAAATGACCAATACATTATCGTAGATGATAAAGTAAAAATCGTAGATGAATCGACTGGACGTGTCATGGAAGGTCGCCGCTGGTCGGATGGATTGCACCAAGCCGTAGAAGCCAAAGAGGGGGTAGAAGTAGAAGCTGCCACACAGACTTATGCGACCGTCACGCTGCAAAATTATTTCCGTATGTACCACAAACTCTCCGGTATGACGGGTACGGCGGAAACCGAAGCGGGTGAGTTTTGGGATATTTATAAATTGGATGTCGTTGTCATTCCGACCAACAGACCGATAGCACGCGACGACCGCGAGGATTTGGTGTATAAAACGGTACGTGAAAAATATAATGCGGTAGTAGAAGAAGTGATCAAATTGACTGATAACGGACAACCTGTTTTGGTGGGTACCACTTCAGTTGAAATTTCAGAGTTATTAAGTCGTTTCCTTACTCGTAAAGGGGTCAAACACAATGTATTGAACGCCAAACAGCACCAACGCGAAGCAGAAATTGTAGCCAATGCCGGTAAGCCCGGAGCGGTCACGATAGCGACCAATATGGCAGGTCGTGGTACGGATATTAAACTTGGTGAAGGCGTAAAAGAAGCCGGCGGATTGGCGATTGTCGGTACGGAACGCCACGAATCGCGGCGTGTGGACAGGCAGTTGCGGGGTCGTGCGGGTCGTCAGGGAGACCCCGGTTCATCACAGTTTTTTGTATCGCTCGAAGACAACCTCATGCGCTTGTTTGGCTCCGAGCGTATCGCCAAACTCATGGACCGTATGGGTTATGAAGACGGCGAAGTGCTACAACACAAAATGATTACCAACTCCATAGAACGCGCACAGAAAAAAGTAGAAGAAAACCACTTTGGAACTCGTAAACGTCTGCTCGAATACGATGATGTGATGAACATTCAGCGCGAAGCCATTTACAAAAAACGCCGCCACGCTTTGCATGGCGAAAGGCTCTCGCTTGACCTCTACAATATGTTCTCCGAACTGAGTGAAGAACTCGTGGATATTCATCAGCAAAACGGTGATTACGAACCGTTTAAAATGGATTCATTGCGCTTCTTCGGTGTCGAACCCAACATCAATGAAGTCGAACTCCGCGAAGGTATTTTAGATGACATTTCAGAGCGATATAAAGAAAATATTATTACAAAATACCGCGAAAAAATGGCTTTGATAGTCGAAAAAGTCATGCCGACGATTCGTCAGGTACATCAAAATGAAGGAGAACGATTTAAAAATATTGCCATACCATTTACCGATGGTCAACGGACTTTACAACTCGTTGCCAATCTCGAAAATGCGGTCAATACCGATGGACAATCCATTATTTCAGAAATCGAAAAATCCATTACACTTGCACTCATTGACAATTCGTGGAAAGTACACCTTCGCGCTATGGACGAATTGAAAGAATCGGTACAAGCGGCTTCATTTGAACAAAAAGACCCCTTGGTGATTTACAAAATTGAGGCTTTCGATTTATTTGAAGATTTGGTCGGTGACCTCAATCGTAAAGTAACTTCCTTCCTCTCGCGCGGCACCATTCCAATCAATGACCAACGCGATGTACGCGAAGGCAGACGACAGCGCACCAATATGCGTCGTACCCGTACTTCCGGCGGTAGCGCAGAAAGAGAAGCCGCCGCTGCCAGAACAGCCGCAGCCGGTGCAGGACAACGTGCCAGACCCGAAACCTTCAAACGGACAGAGAAGAAAGTCAGTCGCAACCAACCCTGCCCCTGTGGTAGCGGTAAAAAGTATAAAAACTGTCATGGAAGGGCATAGGAGTGTTGAAGTATTTTGGTGTTGAAGTTTATCGAACTAACGAGGTCTTTTTTTGTGTTAAAAACGCTTTAGTTTGACAACCGTAGCGCAGTGCTTCCAGCCTACCTTGCGTTTGAGCGATACGAAGTCAGCGCATTATAGTTTTCACGTTCTTTTAGCGGTACATTACCCCCTCGCTAAATATGTGGATAGTTGAATGTTGCTCTTGGCATACAATCACGTCAGTACATCTAAAATGCGCTATTACACAGATGAAAATATCAGCAAAGCCCTTGTCAATATCTTACTTGACGAGGGCTTTGACGTATTATCCTGTCAGGAAGCGGGTATGCTGACCACTTCCGATGTTGAACAGTTATTATTTGTAGCAAAAGAAAAACGCATCATCATTACCCGCGACGACGACTTTGTAAAATGGCATAAAAAAGGTGCGAAACATGCGGGAATCATCTACATTCACCCGAAAATGCCGGATGACGGAGCTGCCAAAGGCATCATTCAAATCAACAATACCTGCGCCCGACAAATGGAACGCAAAGCCCGCCGATTGTATGTCATTCAATACAAATCGCCTTCAAATTTTTGGTCGAAATTGAAGAAGATATTTTAAATATAAAATCTAAGTAATGGTGATAACTGCGGACAGCGGACTGCCCAACTGCGGACTAATAAGCTATTCCAAAAAATACAAATGCCATTTAAATAAGAAGGGAATAGTCTCGTAGCTGGAAATGCCAAGAATATAACAGGCAAGGGAAACGATAAGAAACATGGCTTTTTCGGGCATTCTTTTGACTTCATAATATTCAATCAACATACGGCTCAATATCGCAAGCGGAAGTCTCAAAAAGATGAAATACACCAAAATATACATAAACCATCTGAATACTTTGTGATAAGTGATTTCCGCAGCAATCTTCCCCATCGTCAAACCAATCATTGCCCATATCAATGTACTGAAAATCACAAAAACTGCTAAACCGAATTTATTAACTCCTTTTACATCTTCGGCTCTCAATCGTTCTTCTTCCGGTCTGTCTTCATTGACTTGCTCTACATCCAATTCGCTGACCCCTTTGAAGCCACCAAACCAAATATATAATTTGCCACCAATAAGTAGTGTGCCGATAAGGTAAGCCGTTTTTATAATGAAACCCATGTTTTAGAGTAATAGTAGTAATTGATTCGCTCATATGTATTAAGCGGTGAAAAATGTAAAATGTAAAACACAAAATGTAAAATTGTAAAAGTGTCGATAGGACATGTAGTTATTTATTTTTAAATTGTTATATGTTTAAAAATTTGAAAATCAAATTATTGTTAAAAAACATTCACGTTATACACTTTTACATTTTACATTTATTATTTTACAACTTGTCCCGACGAATGACGGGATTTTACATTACAATAACGATTTTCACCTTATAGTATAGATGAG
>CALIZI010000032.1 GCA_938028705.1 uncultured Saprospiraceae bacterium
ATGATAGTGGCGTGAGAGGCGGAAAGGTGAATTGAAATGTAAAATGTAAAATAATAAATGTAAAATAATAAATGTAAAATGTAAAATAATAAATGTAAAATAATAAATGTAAAATGTAAAATAATAAATGTAAAATAATAAATGTAAAATGTAAAATAATAAATGTAAAATGTAAAATAATAAATGTAAAATGTAAAAGTGACGATAGGATATGAATTTAATTTATTTAAATATAAATATTTTTATAAAAATTTAATTATTATTATTGTTTTATAAATTATAACATTCACGTTATACCCTTTTACATTTATTATTTTACATTTTACATTTCAAAACCCTGCATCCTATCGACACTTTTACATTTTACATTTTGTGTTTTACATTTTACATTTAACTGGTCAATTCGTCATTATGCAAATTAATCGCATCAACGAAAGAGTGGACATATTTTAGTTCAGGTGCAAAATCGAAGAGCAATTCATATTCCCGATTTTCGTCTTCGAGTAGTGTATTTTGTAAAAGCATCAAAGATTCCTTGCATCTTCCGGTCTGATACAGACAGGCAACTTTGCAATAATCCAACATAATAGTACCACTGTTGTACATCTCGGCTTCTTCCACAACCTCTATGGCTGCGTCGTAATCTTTCATGGATGCGTGAAAACCGGCAAGTCTTATCCAGTTTTTACATTCATCGGGTGCCATATCGCAGGCTTGTTGAAAGAAGTTGAAGGCAGTTTGGTAATTTTCCAATTGGTAATGCGTTTCTGCCAATGCGACAAGGTAGGTAGCATTTTTTTTATCCAAACAAAACGCAGATTCAAAGGCACCTTTAGCACCTTCCCATTTGTTTCTTTTAAAATAACATTCTCCGAGCCGATAGTAGGCATCGTCGTAAGAAGCATCAAGGCGTATGGCTTCGTAATAACAAGACTCGGCATCTGCGATATTATCAAGCAATTCAAAACAAAAACCCATTCTTGTTTGCATATAGGCATCCAATGCCAGATGCTCACTTGCTTTTTCAAAACACTCAATGGCTTTTTCGTAAAGTTCCAATTGAATCAGTGCTTCTGCATGGTCGCAATAAGCATATTTAAACTCTTGGTCAATCACGTAAGCATACTCAAAACTCTCGGCAGCATCATCGTAACGTACCAAATTGTAAAAAGCATGACCAAGATTGTACCAAGCCAATGACGAATAAGGTGCGCTATCAATGAGTCGCTCGTGAAAATCGACACTCTCTTGATAAAGGTCGGCAACTTCTACAATAAACCATATACGTGATAGTGTCTCTTCGTCATAAGGTCGTATAAAAATAGCTTTGGCAAGTTCCTCAAAAGCAGTTTCATAAGCTGCTATTTCCTCGTAATAGTTAGCCTTGGCAAAATGAATATCGAAGTGGTCGTCTTCTGTGGAGATAAATTCGGCACGCTCTATGGCAATAAACGCAAGGTCGTGGTCTCCGTTGGCTTGGTGTGCGGCTGCCTTTAGGATAAAAATTTGGACTTGACCGGCATCAATAGTTTCGGCTTTTTCGAGACAGGCAGTAGCCTTTCGTGCTTTGCCGCTATCTATCAACAGCCTTGCTTTTTCAAGGTAAAATAATGTGGTATAAGGATGTTGTTCGAGGGCATAATCACAAGCATGAGTTGCCTCATCCCACCTGTTTTTTTGGTCATAATAATCAATAATACACTCAAAATCAGCACTGTCCAAAAAATGCACATTACCAGAGCAAATCATTGTTTCGTAGTTGTTTACCAAGTCCCGAATACGGTCTTGATCTTCATGAGAATGTAGGGACATAATTGTTGGTTTTTGAATAATATAAATTGCATGTAACCAAATCCCCCTTTTATCGTATAATAAGAAAAAACAGATTAGATATGTCACAAATTGAACTTCGGACACTCAACCAATAATTCAAAATTAAATATGGATGATTATTTAATCTGTATTTACTTCCGTTTTACTATTCATTCTTTAAAATTTAAAAAACGAATAATAAAAAAATGGTATTGAGATAACTAGTGTTTTGAAATTTCAGTATCTGAAATATTTATACTCCAATTAACCCAATAATAATAATTAAAAAGTAGTGGTTGTTATGCAATTTACGTAATGTAAATCAAAACCCTTTGAGTTGCTTCACACTCAAATAGTTTTATTTCTATATTTTAGGTTATAAATTAAACCTAAAATAGCAGTCTAAGTAGATTGTATATTTTGTTCAATGGAAGGTCTCGTAGTTGTTTATTCAGTATAAAATTAACAACATTTTTCGAACTTTCAAGGGTTTTCGCTATTTTTGCGTGACAGCCATTTTGTGACATGCTTTTTTTAATATTATAGATAAAAAACATCCGCTTTCGTTATATTTTTTTCCTACCAAAGAGCGTTATAGTTTCACACCCTTATCATTGCAATAGTGTACTATTTACACCTTATGTTTATGTAAATGTTAATAAAACGTTTAGCATCAGACATTTTATCTACATTTACATTGTTTAATATTTATATTTCAACGAAAAATAAAACGACAAATGAAAATAATAATTTTGCTAATATCGATAATTACCGTATTTAATTTTTCTTTAATTGCACAGGAAAAACCTTATTTTCAACAAAATGTGAATTACGACATAGTTGTGACATTGAATGACCTCGATCACATCCTCAAAGGCACAATTAAAATGGACTACACCAATAATTCACCCGATAAATTGGACTTTATTTACGTTCATTTGTGGCCCAATGCCTACCAAAATACTGAGTCGGCTTTTGCACAACAAAAGCTGGAAGACGGCAATACCCGCTTTTATTTTTCGGACGAAGCAGATAGAGGTGGAATCAGTGACCTCAATTTTAGTGCAGGTGGTAAAGCCTTGAATTGGGAATATGACCAGCAACATGGTGACATTGCCGTAGTACGATTAAAAAGCCCCTTGCGGACAGGCGAAAGCATTACTATCAGCACACCATTTACCGTAACAATTCCCACTTCATTTTCCCGTTTGGGGCATGTCGGGCAGTCCTACCAACTCACTCAATGGTATCCCAAACCCGCAGTCTATGACCGCGAAGGCTGGCACCCGATGCCTTACCTTGACCAAGGCGAATTTTACTCCGAGTTTGGTAATTTTGATGTAAAAATAACCTTGCCTGCCAATTATATAGTAGGCGCAACGGGCGAACTGCAAACCCAAAGTGAGGTCGAATTTCTGAACCAAAAAGCCGCGCAAGGGGCGAATAAGAATTTTAAAGATACCAATAAGAAAACAGAATTTCCAGCTTCTTCTTCCAATACTAAAACATTACATTATACTGCCGAAAATGTACACGATTTTGCGTGGTTTGCCGACAAGCGTTTTCATGTCATGAAAAGTGGTGTTACGCTCGCCTCCGGTAAGCAAGTGGATACTTGGGCGATGTTCACCGACCTCGAAGCCAACCTTTGGAAAGACGCTACCAAATACCTTGACCGTTCTGTTGAGTTTTATTCGGAAAAAGTGGGAGAATATCCTTGGTCTCATGCCACCGCCGTACAGAGTGCGCTCAGTGCAGGGGCAGGCATGGAATATCCGATGATTACGGTCATCGGTCAGTCGGGAACGGCACGTGCATTGGACATTGTGATTACGCATGAAGTGGGGCATAATTGGTTTTACGGCATCCTCGCCACCAATGAGCGCGACTACCCGTGGATGGATGAGGGCATGAACTCTTATTACGAACAACGCTACACCGAAAAATACTATCCCGGACAAGATAAATTGGGCGATTATTTGCCCAATGGCATTGCCAATTTACTGGATGCCAATGAGGTAGAACTCGGCTATGGGGCTTACCTCATACAGGCTCGTCAGCACGATGAGCAGCCCATTCAATGCCATTCGGCGCATTTGACGAATATGGGCTATTTGCTCTCCGGCTACACTCGTCCGGCAGATGTGTTGTGGTATCTGGCAAACTATTTGGGCGAGGAGAATTTTGACAAAATTATGCAAAATTTTTACCGCAAATGGGCATTCAAACATCCGCAACCCGATGATTTCAGAAAGGTATTTGAAGATGCGGTGAATAAAGATTTATCTTGGTTTTTTGATGATATTTTGCTGACCACAAAACAAATGGATTATGCACTCACACGCACACGCGGAAAAGTAGCAACCATTCAAAATAAAGGTGAAATCGCTGCACCTTATTCTATTTCTTTATTAAAAAATAATAAAATAGTTAAAACGCTGTGGTACAAAGGTTTTGAAGGTGAAAAAGAGGTGAGTTTGACCACAGATGATTACGACGAAGCCATTATTGATGCCATAGAAGTGATGCCCGATGTCAACCGCAGAAATAATGGTCAACGACGTGCCATGCAACTAAAATTACTTGGCGGCATTGAAAATGAAGATAAAAAAACACTCTACTATACGCCACTCATCGGTGGTAATGCTTACGATAAATTAATGCTCGGTTTGGGCGTTTATAATGTCGTCATTCCTGCCAAAAATCTTGAATTTGAATTAGCTCCCATGTTTAGTTTTGCATCCGGCGAATTGGTGGGTGCGGCTGGTGCCAATTATTTTATGTATCCTAAAAAAGGCTTGTTTAAAAGTATCAGATTAGGGCTTGGTGCGCGGAGTTTTCATTATAATGAATATCGTGGTACTCAGGCGGATATTGATTATTTGGAACGCTATTATCGGCTCGCACCACAGCTTAGTTTTGAATTGAGAAAGAAAACTGCACGCAGTCCTGTTTCGCAAAATATTAATATCAAATTAGTCAGTATTTTTCAAGAAAGTGCCATACTCACACGCGATACCTTCCCTGATGCGCCTTTGGTCTATGAAGGTAATGAGACCGAAAATTGGAACGTCTTGCAAGTCGGATACAGCTACCAAAACAGCAATGCCATTAATCCTTTCGGTATCAATGTTGGTTTTGAGTTTTTGCCCGATGGCTTGGATACTTCCGACCCTTTTGACCGCGATAATACTTACGCCAAAGTCTCCCTTGAAGCCAACTATCGTTATGTATATAATGAAGGAAAAGGCATTGATTTTCGTTTGTTTACAGGTGCTTTTTTGTATAATGCCAATCGCGATTTCGGTGGTTTTACTTTTAATATGACCACACAAGGATTTCAAGATAATAATTTTGATGATTATTATTTTGGTAGATTAAATACGGAAGGGATTTGGTCGCAACAGGTTCAACCGCTTGATGGAGCATTCAAAACACCCTTACTCAATTCGCCTTACGGTTCAAGCAATACTTTCCTTGCCGCCATGAATGTCAAATTTGATTTGCCGATTAATTTACCGCTCAATCTGCCACTCAAACCTTATTTTGATGCAGGGTATTTTAAAAATACCGCACCTTCGATAACGGATGCTGATTTTGCTTACGAATTTATGTACAATCTCGGCTTGGCAATAGAAGTCGGCGATGGTATTGCAGGAATTTATTTGCCATTATTTAGTAATACACGCCTCAATAATGAATTAAAATCACGCGGCAATTACTTCAATCGCATTGGTTTTACATTGAATATCAATCAGTTGAACCCTTTTGATGCCATTCGTAATTTTTCATTATAAAAATGAAAGCCAATTTTCATAAATCCGTGGCTCATGTAGGAAATCAGGTGGAATGTGAAGCAAGTCCAAATCCTATAAGGTTTTCGAAAACCTTATAGGATTGATTAAGTAAAGCACTGATTTTTAGATAATTATAAATTCAAGCACCCTACCCACGTTTAGCAAACTTGAAAAGTTTACCAAACGGCTTACTTATATTTTGTGTAAAATTAATATTGTATGAAGTGTCAACCGATCAGATAAACTTGTCGTTTAATTGTTGTTTTTAACAGAATAAATGTATATGAATTGAATGTTATTTATGTTAATCATCAGACCATATAAAGATACTGACTGGAAAAGACTATGCGAGATTCACGACAGCGCAAGAATAGACGAACTTCGCGGTTCAGTGGACTTGCGGGCTTTTCTGGATTTGGAAACTACGGCAGAAGGCGAGGGCTTATTCGACGGTGAATTGTGGCTAGCAGAAGTGGCAGACGAAGTGGTCGGTTTTGTTGCTTTTGTACCCAATGAAATCACTTGGTTATACACCGACCCAGAGCATTATAGAAAAGGTATCGGCAGGAGTTTGCTCGAATTTGCTATCCAACGTTGCGAGGCTGTCATTACAGTAGAAGTGCTGTCTGGCAATATACCCGCCATTCAACTGTACACCCAACTTGGTTTTGAAATTATAGAAAAACGAAAAGGTCAACTGACAGGCAATGAGACCTTTGATGCTGAGGGATATATTATGAGGTTGAAGCAGTGATTAAGTGTAAGTAGCTGAAAATCAACTATCATAACATTCAATCATCCGTTCTATTCCCAAGCGCAAATCATCAGATTGCCCATAAATCCGTTGGATATTGAGCGAAGCAATAAACTTTTCGAGTGCATCACCTTTATGTTGACTGCGTTTGCCATATACTTTACCGTGCTTTCTGAAAAGTGCTGCTAAGTCTTTGTTATTGAGATTTTCTACATCGTGTACTTTAAATGTCCGGTCTTTTTCCGGTACATTGAGGTAGTCATAAATGCCGTTAATATCATGGAAAAACCAACTTTCCAAATCTTGTGTAGCCACTATTTGTTCAATGGTTTTGATGCGTGATTTTTTCTTTTGTGTATAGTCTTTTCGGAGTTGTTCAATGTTCAACTCAGGGTCGGTATCTTCGCGTTTGCCTTCTCTGTCATACGCCACAAATACGTGAATTTCGGTCTTTTCCGTATATTTTTTATCGGCTAAAAAACGCCGGATAAATCGGTCTGTGTCTTTGTTGACATCGCCGATTCCTTTCAGATTATCCCAATACATCTTCATGTTTCGCCCCGCTAAATATACCTCAAATACACGCTTGTAAAACACGATTTCGGTATAACCTTCGTGAATGAACAAAATACATTTGGATTTCTTGGAACGACTCATTAATACTCGGCTTCAAGTGTTTCTGATTCTCCGAAAAACACATAATCACTAAAGTTGATAAAGTCATTGCGTAATTTTCGTTTTAGTTCTCTGATATTTTGAATGTTTGTAATTTCACTCATGCCATTTTCACCAATTTTGGTAACTATTACTTCTTCCGGCTTTGCACGACTGACTAGTGTTTCTGAATGTGTTGTGATGATAAATTGTTTTTCTTTATGAAAACTTGACATGACATCCAGTAAGCCTAATAATGCTTTTGGATGTAGTGAATTTTCAGGTTCTTCTATTAGGAAAATATCGTGTTTGGAAGTGAGGATTTTGGTGAGGAGGGCGATTAGGAGGAGGGAACCGTCGGAGAGGTCGTGGATGTGTCTGAAACTTCCTTTTTCTCCATGCGAAAATTCAATTATTTTTTCAGTATCTTCATAACCGGAAGTAATTACAATAGATGTTATTCCCAATAAATCATCTAATACTTTTTCAAAAAACGCCCAATCGGTTTCATTTTTTTGTATTTCTGAAATTTGATACGATAAATCGTAAGCTACCGTTCTGCCGCCATACTTGTCTATTCTATTTATTTTTTTGGATAATTCAATACTTGAGAAATAGAAAATAGGTGTTTTTAAAATTGATTCTAAAGCCTTAACACTGCTTGAATGCTCAATCGAAAGTAAGTCAGGAATTATTTTTAAAATTCTAATGTAACTAACATGATTTTGTAATCCGTTACCTACTTTACCCATACTTTTTACTACCCCTAAAATTTCATTATTATTGCGGTGAAAAATTGTAGTGGCTTTTCCTGTTTTATGAATATTTTTTTGAGTTAAGTATTCTGTTTTAATTTTTCCGACAGGCACTAATATAATATTACTCCATTCGATAGAAATAAAATATTGATAGACTGTTTCATTTTTTGTGTCAAAAATTTTTAAATAAAACTCTGTGCTAATACTAGCATCAATATGAGTGAACTCTGGATAGATACTTCCAAAATGTATAGACGTATAAGCTGCCGGAAAATACATCATATTTTGCACATCATCAACCGCCCCATTAATCAAAAAATCCAAAAACGACAAAATCTGTATAAAATTCGTCTTCCCTGAATTATTTGCCCCTACTATCAAATTAAAATTAGACAGCTTCAAATCCGCCTCACCAATGTTTTTATAATTTTTAACTTTAAACTCTTCTATGCGTATCATTGCTATATTTTTACTGCATTAAACATAAAAATCGTCAAAATCGAGTATTTTTGATGCAATATACGCAAAAATAGCTCACATTAGCAAGTTTTTAAATTGAAATTCCAATGATTTCTAACACCTATTATTTAAATACTAACTCCTTCTCCGCACCTTCCTCACCATCCAATTTCCAAATAAAACAACCATACAAGGAATCCCAATCCAATAGGCTTCACTTTTCAGCACACGCAAGCCCCATTCTCCGAAAAATTGACTTACACTCATAGGCGATACACGTATGACGCGCCAAGGCAAAAAATGACGAGCATTATCAAAGGGTGCGAAAAATGCTACCCCTCTGCCACCCGTTGTCATGGCATCAAAGAAACCGTGCGAGGCGGCGCAAAAGAAGAAATAAGCCGTCAAAATCAAGCCTAATTTGCTCATTATAGGCGTTTTATAATAAAAAATTATTTTAATGAAAATAGCTAATATTAAAGAAAACAACAAGGAATGAAAAAAGCCCCGATGCCCCAATACATGACTGTAACTGTAGCCCAATTTGTGCATAAACACATCCAAATCGGGTGATGTGGCACAAAAAATACCAAGTGCGAAAAATTTGAATTGCTGCACTTTTGACGGAAAAAGTTTGCCTGCCGTTACCGCTACCAATGAATGTGCAAATGCTGATGCCATAATCTGGTTGATTAGTTGAACAGTTAATCAGTTGAACGGGCGAATTTAAAATAAAAATCAATATTAATCCCAAATTTCCTGATTACCTGTTCAACCGATTAACTAATTTACCTAATATCCATACTTTTATCGTTTTTTTATACATAATCGTCATAAAAGATTGCATTAGACCATATAAGTTCACATATTTGTATTTTATAAACCGTAAATGCAATCCATTTACTTGATTATTAACCAACAATTAACCAATTTCTTATGAGATTTTTTGATAGACTTTCCGCAGGTTGGAATCTCGGTATGACCAGCCTAAAAACTATCCGCAACAATCCCGAATTGATGCTTTTTCCTATCGTATCTTCCGTAGTGCTTATCGCTGTTGTCCTCTCCTTTGTGTTGAGTGCCGTCGGTATGTTGATGGGCTTCAATGCCATATTTGGCGATGGTAGTTTCAGCTATGCCAATGGCGCAGTAGAACATGGTCTAGGCGAATGGCTGATATATGTCATCATATTTGCCTTTTACGTCATTTCTTATTTTCTGATTATCTTCTTCAATGTCGGTTTGGTCTATTGCAGCAAGCGTATTTTTGAAGGCGAACAGACCTCTTTCAAAGAGGGTTTCCGATACGCCACCTCGCGTACCGTAACCATTTTTATGTGGGCAATACTGGCTGGTACAGTCGGTTTTGTGCTGAAAATGATACAGGAAAGAGGCGGTGCTATCGGTAATATCGTGTCCGGTTTGGTCGGTATTGCTTGGTCGGTAGCTACGTTTTTTGTAGTGCCTGTACTGGCTTACGAAGATGTCAATCCGATAGATGCCATTAAGCGTTCCGGTCAATTGGTCAGAGAGCAATGGGGCGAGGCACTCGGTGCTAATTTCGGCTTGGGCATATTCAGTTTTCTGGGCTTTTTTATAGCTGTTGCCTTGGGTATAGTCTCTAGCTTTATTCATCCTTTGATGGGTATCATTACAGGTATTTTGGCATTTTTATTTGTACAAATCGTCGTATCTGCTGCCCGAATGGTCTTTATCTCCGCTACTTATCAGCATGTGCATGGAGACCCTTACGGTGATTTTGACAGCGAAATTTTGGATAGCGCATTTGTACCGAAATAACAGATATTAGAAATGTAAAATGTAGAATAATAAATGTAAAATGTAAAAGTGTCAACAGTACGCAAGAAAATATTTTAATTTTTTTCTATTTTTAAATAGTTGAAAATTAATAAAATATAAAGAACCGCGTTAGTTTAGCGTTATACGACTTTTACATTTTACATTTATTATTCTACATTTTACATTTTAAAAATACCTCATTAAAATTTTCCTGCCTTTCATTAAAATATTTTATTTTAAAAATATTATCATTATTAATATTTCTTGTCAACTCGCCAATACTTTGATTTATAAAAGCATTTAAGCATTATTGTTGGACATCTACTACTTAAACCTTACATTTGCACTCCAATAAAAAAATGTTTCATGGTTTCATGATTATATTATTAATCAGACTATAATTTGTGATTTCAGTATAGCTGCAAATAACAATAAAACTATGTAACAATTTATCCATAAAACAGTATAAAAAATATCTGTATTTTCGTTCGGCGAAAAACAAATCATCAATAAAAAAATGAGTTATAAAACTGATGTAGAAGCCGTTGACGCATTGGCGCAGGCATACAAAAATTTGAGAAGTGAAATTTCAAAGGTTATTGTCGGGCAGGATGATGTCGTCAAGACGGTGCTTATCTCTTTATTTAGCAACGGTCACAGTCTGCTCGTGGGTGTACCGGGGCTTGCCAAAACCCTCTTGGTCAGCACCATTGCACAGGTACTCGACCTTGATTTCAAACGCATACAATTTACCCCCGACCTTATGCCTTCCGACATTACAGGTGCGGAAATACTTGGTGAAGACCGTCAGTTCCGATTCAATAAAGGACCTGTTTTTACCAATATCCTCTTGGCAGATGAGATTAACCGTACTCCGCCCAAAACCCAAGCTGCCCTGCTCGAAGCCATGCAAGAGCGCGTAGTGACTTTTGGTGGAGATACGCACAAACTGCCTGCGCCTTTCCTCGTCTTGGCTACCCAAAATCCGATTGAACAGGAGGGAACATACCCGCTGCCTGAAGCTCAATTGGACCGTTTTATGTTCAATATTACATTGGATTATCCGTCGTATCAAGAAGAAATTGAGGTCGTCAAAAATACGACATCAGATAGAAAAGTGGAGTTAAAAAATATAGTTACAGGCGAAGAAATTATTTATTTCCAAAACCTTGTCCGCAAAATTCCTATTGCCGACAATGTACTCGAATACGCCGTATCGCTCGCTTCCAAAACCCGCCCCAATACAGACATGGCAACCGACATGGTCAATGATTATATCTCTTGGGGAGCAGGTCCGCGGGCTTCGCAGTACCTTGTACTTGGTGCGAAATGTCATGCAGCGATTAGCGGTAAATACTCACCCGATATTGAGGACGTACAAGCGATTGCCAATTACGTACTTCGCCACCGTATTGTCCGAAATTATAAAGCCGAAGCATCGGGCATCAATGAAGAAGCAGTGATTAAAGAACTGTTTTAGAAATGTAAAATGTAGAATAATAAATGTAAAATGTAAAAGGGTGTAACGTGAATTTTTTTTATAAAAATTTGATTTATAAAATAATATACATAAAAATATTCTAAATAAATAAATTTATGTCCTATCGTCACTTTTACATTTTACATTTATTATTTTACATTTTACATTAAAAAAATGCCTATCCAAGTCTTTCCTACTACTATCGAAAAAGTCTATCCGCTCACACTTCAAGTACCGGAATTTGCACCCCACTACCCTATTGAGCGTTTTTACGAGCGGCTAAATGACGACCAAACACACCTTATTTTACAAGCTAATATAGATGATCAACCCGCCGGATTCAAAATCGGGTATGAGGTTAGCGAAGGTATATTTTATAGTTGGGTAGGTGGTGTACTGCCTGCATATCGAAGGCTCGGTGTGGCACACGCATTAGCAGATAATATGGAAACGTGGTTGCGCCAACATCATTATCATACCCTGCGTATGAAAACCCATAACCGCTTCAAAAACATGCTTCTCTTTGCCATTGCTAATGGTTTCAACATTATACAAGTGGAAGAAAAAGTGGATGTAGCACAGTATAGGATTGTATTGGAAAAGAAATTGTGAGGAGTACAAAAATATGAATTTTCCAGTATTATGCTTTAATTTCTTTTTTTAATTCAAGCACAAGCTCAACGGGAAGTTCCGTAATTTCAGCAATTTGCTCAATACTAATGTCCGTCATTTGCAGCATTTTTTTTGCCGCTTTTACATTGGCTTCTTGTTTGCCTTGCTCTTTAATCAGCTTACGCTTCCTCATTATATGGTCAATAATGGGAATTTTTCTTTTTACTGTTGTACTCATAAGATCATATTTTGTACGTAATTCATCTTCAAGTTTAGTTTCTAAATTGAAGATGAATTTTCCAGTATTATGCTTTAATTTCTTTTTTTAATTCAAGCACAAGTTCAACGGGAAGTCCTTGTATTTCAGCAATTTGCTCAATGCTGATGTCCGTCATTTCCAGCATTTTTTTTGCCGCTTTTACATTGGCTTCTTGTTTGCCTTGCTCTTTAATCAGCTTACGCTTCCTCATTATATGCTCAATAATGGGAATTTTTCTTTTTACTGTTGTACTCATAAGATCATATTTTGTACGTAGTTCATCTTCAAGTTTAGTTTCTAAATTATTGGGTAAGATAACAAGTAAATAGATAAATTGCAACAATGAATCAATCTCCTGTTCTGTCCAGCCACGCTCACAAGCCAAATCTATTAATTTGTGCTTGAAGGCATAACGCAACTCCTTATCATCTTTCGTCTCATTGAGATATTTCGCTGTCAGTACCGCCAATGCCATAGGATTATCATCTTCCAAAAGTTCCGCTTCGTCTGCGTCACATACGCGATAGACATTGAATTTATAAACAACACTCGTTCCCATAAATTCATACTCAAATCTGTCGCAATTGTCCGGTACAGATTCGCCGGTATAAATCACAAGTGCAGTGATATTTTCCTCACGTTTATCAAAAATACGATAAAAATACACAAACATCCGCCGCAAAAAGTCTTTATCAAACTTGGCCTGTACCTCAAAATGAATCAGTACGTAGTGTTCCTTACCGTTTTTTAGGTAAATTTTGGCGAGTTTGTCCTTGCGCGTATTGCCGCCTTTAAATTTATCGGCAATGAGTTTGTGCAATTCCTTATCCAAAAATTCAACGCCTTTACTTTGGTCAGCTATCGCATAGATTTTCGGTAGAAAAAATGCCATAGTTTTCCAGAAAAGTCGCTCTATCAATTCTTTCCAATGCGTATCGTGGTCAGGATGTATTTCTTTCATGTTTTGGATTTTAGTGAATGAGATTCATTATAATAAAATGTAGTTTTTTATAATAATTAAAATTATTTTATAATTTATTTTTAATTACAATTAATTCAAATGACTACACAAAATATAAATATTTTTTTGTGAAATTATTTAAAAATATACTTATTTTAGTAGAATTTCCATGCAAATCACATTAACATAAATATAGTTGTAATGTAAGAATCACATCAGAAGGCGTATTTAAACCTTGTCAGACTTACATTAATTTCTTATTTTTATAAAAAAATTAAATACACTCCCCCCTTCCTGTATCAAAATTATACTATGAAAAAAATACTATTCGCTTCATTATTAATGTGTTATGTAAGTTTCATTTACGCACAAAAAAACACTGCGGATGCTACCCGCATTGCCAATGAGGTCATTGAAATGCTCAAGGATGCTCATACACACGGGCATCATCACGCAGGTACACTACCTGCCGAAACGCAATTATCGGAGGTAAAAATGACAGACTATTCCGTTAGTTTTTACTTAGATATTCCGCTTGATTTTTTTCAAGAAGGCTACGATGAAATGCTCTTTGAAGAAGTCGGTTTGCGTTTATTTAATAGCTTACCGGAAAGTGCGGATTTAGCAACTTTTGAAATGTTGGTCAAAAATGCCGACAATCAATACGTGCCATTATCCGAACTCACGCCAAGCATCAAAGACGAACCTTACGAGTACGGACGTGGTGACGGTGGCGCGAAAATCCGCTTATCGGATGATATTGATGCCTTAAAAAACAATCCGAATATGGGGCAAGGACAACCCTTTGGCGCACTCTCCGGAAAAACCGTTTGGTTGAGTCCCGGACATGGTTGGTTATATTATACATCGGTGGGCGGCTATACCACACAACGCGGTGAGACGAATGACATGGTCGAAGATTTTGGTTCGGTAGAAGGCATCAATTATTACCTGCTCAAATACCTTTGGAATGCAGGTGCCAACGTGTGGTCGGTACGCGAGCGCGATGTCAACGAAAACGAAATCGTAGTGGACAACACAAGCGGCGGCTATGCCGAAACAGGCGCATGGAGTACCACTGCCAATACAGGTTACAACCCCGCCACCACCGATTACGACCAAGCCAACGGCTACCGATTTTCGGCTGTGACCACAGGCGCAGCCACCTCTACCGCTACTTGGACTCCGGTGATTCCTAAGTCCGGTTGGTATTGGGTATCAACGACTTATCGTGCATTTAGCGATCGACCTGTGGATGCTCAATACGCCGTTTTACATACCGGAGGCACTACACTGGTCAGTGTCAATCAAGAAGTACATGGCGAAACGTGGGTCTATCTCGGTCAGTTTTATTTTGATGCCGGCACCAATGGCAGCGTCACCCTCCTCAACTCCACTACCGACAATTCCGCAAGTCAATTTATAATTGCAGATGCGATGCGTTTTGGTGGCGGAATGGGTACGGAGGACGATTGTACCTACGGAGCGGGGACAACGGGCAAACCACGTTGGGAAGAATCGGCTCGGATGTTTGCGCCCTTTCAAGGCTACCCGACTTGCAGAGGCGATGTGACCATGCGCCCGCACTATGCCGAGTGGGAACTCGCCAAAGGTACTGCACAAGAACAGGCAAATGCCGTCTATGTATCGTGGCATACCAATGCTGCTACGGGAACAGCGCGAGGCTCAGAAACTTACTCTTATAATGGCGCAAGCGGAAGTTTTCCGATAACGCCCGGCAGTCCTGATTTACGCGATTTTGTACACAATCAAATGACGGGGGATATACTGAGTTGTTGGGATAGCGGCTGGAGCGACAGAGGTACAAAGACTGCCAATTTTGGTGAAATCCGCGAACTCTCCACTATGCCGGGCTGCCTCATTGAAGTTGCTTTTCACGATGAACCCAATGATGCACAAGCCCTCACAACACCTGCTTTCCGGGAGATTGCAGCGCGAGGAATTTATCAAGGTATTGTAGATTATTTTTCGGATAGAGACGGTGCTACACCCGTTTATGTTCCCGAACAACCAACGCATTTGTACGCTCAAAACTCCGCAGCGGGCGCGATTACGCTGACTTGGAATGCGCCGCCAAGCGTCTGTGGCTCGGATGTAGCAACGGCGTATCGTGTGTATATGGGTACGCATGGGCGCGGCTTCGGCGATGCCGTTCCGGTGATGACAAATACTTTTACGGCTTCGGGTTTGAATCCGAATACGACCTACTATTTCCGTGTCAGTGCCACCAATGCAGGGGGCGAATCTTTCCCAACGGCAGTTGTGGCAGCACGTACTCCGGCTTCGGGTAGCACCGTTCCTTACCTGATTGTGGATGGCTTTGACCGAATAGACCGTGCCAGTGCGATTCGCAAAACATCAAGTCCGCAATTGACAGACCTGCGCCGCTTGTTTTTGGAATTGATGAACAGTTATGATTATATGGTCGAACATGCCAAATCGCTTGAAGGCTGTGGTATCGCCTTCGACGGTGCAAGCAATGAAGCGGTCATTTCCGGTGCGGCGGTCTTGGGTGATTATGATGCCATTGACTGGTTTACAGGCGAAGAATCAACGGTGGATAATTCATTTGATGCTACCGAGCGTACATTGATTCAAAATTATTTGGATAATAAAGGTTGCCTGATTGTGTCGGGGGCAGAGATAGGTTGGGATGTCGGACGCTCTACTTCGCCTAATGCAGATTTGAATTTTTATAATAATTATTTAAAAGCTACTTATGTAGGTGATGATGCGGGTACGTATAGCGTGACGGGTGTTGCAGGTGGTATTTTTTCGGGTACAAGCGGTATGTTTGATGATAATACGAATTGTTATTTTGATGCTGAATTTCCCGACAGACTGGGTGCAACGGGTGGTTCTACAGTTGAATTGAATTATGTGGGCGGCACAGGCGGTGGCGCAGCGATAGCCTATAAAGGCAGTGATTTTGCGGTGGTCAATTTCGGTTTCCCGCTCGAAACGGCAGATGCTGCTATGCGCGACGCACTGATGTGTCAGGCAGTGGATTATCTGGCAAGCGAACATGAAGAAGAAGTTTGTGCTGCGGTAGATTTGGATATTCGCTTTGATGGTTTCCCGAATCAAACGAGTTGGAATATTACGGATGCCAATGGTAATGTCGTAGCTTCAAACGGTACATATAATGGTACTCCTGCCAATACGATACTGACAGAAAACACCTGTCTGTTCGACGGTTGTTACACACTCAATTTCTTTGATACGGTCAATAATGGCATGTGTCCTTTCCAAAGTACCGCGACAAGTGCAGGTACTTTTATTACGCCCGGAACACTGATTGTACCGGGAAGCGTAGTGGCAACTTTGGGGTCAGTGGTTACGCCGGGCTTGTGTGGCAATTACACTTTGTATGATACCAATGGCGATGTGTTGGCTTCCGGCGGTGCTGGCTTTGGCTCTTCCGAAACGAATACTTTTTGCTTGTCGGGTGGTGTAAAGCAGTTTGTTGCTGAACATGAAGTATATATGAAGGAAAGTCAGACATCATACATACGCATCATGCCTAATATAGTGAAACAACAAACAAGACTGTATTATTCATTAAACACCGAACAGGACATCCACATTCAAATTATAGACCTGACCGGAAAAATTGTACAACAATATACACGAGATTTTAATGATACTAATGAATTGAATCTTAATCTTGGTCATTTACAATCAGGATTTTATTTTGTGCATTTGATAAGTGGTGATGTGGTAATGACGGAGAAATTTGTGAAACAATAGAACACGGATTTAGCAGATTAGACGGATAATGCGGATTTTTTATAATATTTTTTTAATTTAAATTAAAAATATTATGTAATTTGTTTTCAATCAAATTTAAATAAAATTAATTTATTATTACATTTTAAAAATAAAAATATGTATTATCTGTTTAATCTGTAATGCTCGTATTCTCTTTCATGCCAATTTGAAATTTATAAAATAATTTTAAACCTATAAATAACAGACAATACGAATCACGAAATTAAGATGAAAATCCAATACGCTTCCGACCTCCACCTCGAATTTCCGCAAAACACTGCATGGATAGAAAAAAATCCACTCAAACCTGTCGGAGACATCTTGCTATTGGCAGGTGATACCCACAATTTAGGTCGCAAATTCACCGAAGATCCTTACCTTGATGTCCTCGCCCGTCAGTACAAGGCGGTCTATCTCATACCGGGCAATCACGAATTTTACGCAGGTTTTGATGCTAAAATATGCTTGCACCAAGATTACGAACTCGACCTGCGACCCAATGTTTTTCTGGTCAATAATTTTGTAAAAACCATTGGTAATGTGCGACTTATCTTCACCACCCTCTGGTCAAAAATTGAACGTGAAGTGCTTGCTGTTATGCAAAGCATGAGCGATTTTCACCTCATCCAATACAAAGGACGGCGACTGACCATAGACAACTACAACGAACTATTCGAGACCTCATGGGCATTTTTGAAACGCGAAATCAACAGACCCTTCGATGGCACTACCATAGTTGTCACCCACCACCTGCCAAGTGATTTGTGCAATCTAAAAAAATTCAAAGGCAGCATAATAAACGAGGCTTTTTGCGTAGATTTGACCCGCGAAATTGAAACCAGCCACGTTGATTACTGGATTTACGGGCATAGCCACGGCAACAAACCGCCTTTCAGCATAGGCAGTGTTATGATGCTCACCAACCAACTCGGCTACGTGCATACAGGCGAACATCGTAGCTTTGAGTGTGACGCAGCTATTGCATCAGATTGAAATTGTGATTAATTTGCAAGTCGAATCTTTACACTCACTTACAAATAATTTATTATGAGTAATTTAGAATTAAAAGGGAATATTCTTGAAATGGTTGCCCATATTGATGATAGAAGTATTCTTGAAGAACTCGAAGCGTTTATTACAAATTTTATGGAAAGAGACAATGGGGAAGATGATTTTTGGGATGAAATAAGTGATCTTGAAAAAAGCGAGTTACTACTTGCAATTGAAGAAAGTGAGCATGAAGAAAATTTAGTTCCTCACGAAGAAGTAATGAAAAAATACAGCAAATAGCTCGAAAAGTAATTTGGACTAAGAGGGCAGAACGCAGCTTTGATGAAATTTTTGATTATCTTGAAGAACACGCATCAGAGAAGATAGCAGTGAAATTCATTAAGAATGTTGATAATTTGATAGAGAAACTACTCAAATATCCTGATATTGGACGAAAAGCAAGCAAAACAAAAACAATCAGGCATTACAAGATTGACAAACATAAAAGAATGTACTATCGAAAACATGGTAAAAAACTCACTATTGTTTTCATTTTTGACACTAGAAGAAATCCAGACGAAAATCCCTACAAATAGATGAATATCAATTAAATGAAAAAAGCTTTAATCACCGGCATTACCGGACAAGACGGTGCATATTTATCCGAATTATTATTGAAAAAAGGATATGAAGTGCATGGCATCAAGCGGCGAGCATCGTCCTTCAATACACAGCGAATTGACCACATTTATCAAGACCCGCATGTAGAGAACTATCGCTTCCAACTCCACTACGGCGACCTGACCGATTCTACCAACCTCATCCGAATCATACAACAGGTACAGCCCGACGAAATTTACAACCTTGGCGCGATGTCGCATGTCAAGGTCAGTTTTGATACGCCTGAATATACTGCCAATGTGGACGCACTCGGCACCTTGCGACTTTTAGAGGCAGTACGCATCTTGGGTTTGACCGAAAAAACACGTATTTATCAAGCCTCCACTTCTGAACTTTACGGCTTGGTGCAAGAAACGCCACAATCCGAAACCACGCCGTTTTACCCGCGCTCACCCTACGCCGTAGCGAAGATGTACGCCTATTGGATTACGGTCAACTACCGCGAGGCTTACGGTATGTATACCGTCAATGGTATCCTGTTCAACCACGAAAGTCCGCGACGTGGTGAGACTTTCGTTACCCGAAAAATTACCCGTGCCACTGCCAAAATTGCACTCGGTTTGCAAGACACCGTCTATCTCGGCAACATGGATGCCAAGCGCGATTGGGGACACGCCAAAGACTACGTGGAAGTCATGTGGCTCATGCTCCAACAGACTGAACCTGAAGACTTTGTCATTGCCACAGGTGTAACGACTTCGGTGCGTGACTTCGTCCGTATGTCCTTTGCAGAAATGGGCATTGAGCTTGAATTTAAAGGTGAAGGACTGAACGAAATCGGCACAGTCACAGCCTGTACACATCCCGACTACCAACTCGAAATCGGTAAAAAAGTCGTCGCCGTTGACCCGCGCTACTTCCGACCTACCGAAGTGGAGTTGCTACTCGGCGACCCCACCAAAGCCAAAACAAAACTCAACTGGAAACCACGCTACGACCTCCCTGCACTCGTCAAAGACATGATGCAATCAGACATTGCCATTTTTGAAAAAGAAAAATATTTGAAAACGAGGGAGAGTTTATAAAGTTGATGGAGTTGATAAAGTGATTAGTTGATGGAGTGATAAGGGAAAGGTGAAAAGTTTTTTTTAATAAAATCATTTTTAAATATTTAATGCCCTTCATCAACTTTATAAACTCTGTAAACTTCATAAACTAATCACTCCATAAACTTTATCAACTCCATAAACTCCATAAACTAATCATGAAAAAAATCGCCATATTTGCATCCGGTACAGGGAGTAATGCCCGTCGTTTAGTCGAACATTTTGATGGACATACTAATGTGGAAATAGCTTTAATTGCTTCCAATAAAGCTGATGCGCCCGTACTCAATATGGCGCAGGAATACGATATAGCGACATTTATTTTTAATAAAAAAGAATTTTATCATACAAAAATCGTTATTGAAAAACTGGCGGCAGCAAAGATTGATTTCATCGTATTGGCGGGTTTTTTGTGGTTGGTGCCAAAGACAATTATTGAGCAATATCCTAAGCGCATCATCAATTTGCACCCTGCCCTACTGCCCAAATACGGCGGCAAAGGTATGTACGGAATGCGCGTACACGAAGCGGTGCGTGCTGCCAACGAAACCGAAACGGGCATCACGATTCATTATGTCAATGAACAATACGATGAAGGCGACATTATATTTCGGGCACACTGCCCCGTTGCTGCTACCGATACCCCGCAACAAATCGCCAAAAAAATACAGATTTTAGAACATCAACATTTACCAATTATAACAGAAAAATTAGTACAGAGTATGAGAGTGTAGAGTAAAGAGTGTGAGAGTAAGCAATTTTTCCATAGCAAAATGCTTAAACTCTTCACATTCGAACACTTTACTCTACACTCTTACACTCTCACACTGCCCTTATGTTTCGATTTGAATATACAGAACATTTATACGCACTGGCGGTGATTCCCATATTGATATTTTTTTTCATTATGGCAATGATGTATCGCAGGCGTATCATGCAGCAATTTGGTGAAAGCCGGTTGGTCAAACAACTGATGCCGCAGGTCTCCAAGTACAAACATCCTGTCAAATTTGTATTGCTGATATTGGCGATGAGTTTGCTGTGTGTATCGTATGCCAATCCGCAATGGGGAACTAAAAAAGAGAAGGTCAAACGCAAGAGTTCCGATGTCTTTATTGCATTGGATGTATCACAAAGTATGATGGCGCAAGACCTGCCGCCAAGTCGCCTTGACCGTGCCAAGCAATTCACCCAAAAACTTATCAAGGAACTCAAAGGCGAGCGTATCGGCACCATTGTTTTTGCCGGCAATGCTTACCTGCAAATGCCGCTCACTGCCGATTATTCCTCTGCCGCTATGTTTGTCAAAAGTGCGAGTACACGCATGGTGCCGACACAAGGTACAGCTATCGGTGATGCTATTCGGCTGGCTATGCAATCGTATGATGAAAGCGGTAAATTTCAAAAAACCCTCATCATTATCACCGATGGCGAAAACCACGACCAAGACGCACTTGACCAAGCTAAAATGGCTGCCGAACAAGGCGTACTCATTTTCACGATAGGCGTAGGCACCAATGCAGGCGGACCCATCCCTACATTCGTACAAGGACGCAGCGAATACAAAAAAGACAAGCAAGGCAATACCGTTATTTCCAAACTCAATGAAAATATGTTGAGCAGCCTTGCCGCAGCAGGGAGTGGAAAATACTATAATATTACGAATGGCGAAAAAGTCATTGATGCTTTACAAAAATACATTGATGCACTCGAAAAACAAGAGTTTGAACAACGCACATTCAGCGAATACGAAAGTTATTTTCAGTGGTTTTTGGCACTCGCCCTATTGTTCCTCCTTATTGAGTTTGTAATCTCTTACCAAAAAAGCGAATGGTGGTCAAAACGGGATATTTTTCGGGTTTGATACCTTGCGGATTACGAGTTGTTTTTATCGATAATGTTTAATGCCTCATTTTATGGAAGAAATATTAGACCAAGATTTTAATGAAAAAGAAAATGATGAAACTAAGATAAATCGGGCTACAAGTATTGCGAGATATATTCTCAGTGTGTATTATCTATATACTCTTTTCTATGTGTCTAAGCCTCTTATATATGAAGAATGGATAGTCGGAGAGTTTGCATCTGCAATTGGTGCAATGATAGGACTTGGATTAGTTTTAATGTATATTTATTACAAGGTTGCACTGAAATAAGTAAAAAAACAAATAAACTATTTTTGTGTGTATAAAATGCTTAAATTTGTGTTGACAGATGTAGTATCATAAGACGTATCATTTATGTTCCATGCCAATGTAGTTAATGAGGATGCCCTTCT